>NZ_CP128401.1:300000-375274 GCF_030389965.1 Candidatus Chlorohelix allophototropha | reverse complement strand
AGGAAACACCCGGTCCTTTCTGGCAGTCTCCCCGCTGTGTGGGGGAGAGGATTGAATAACACAGGGTAAGTGCCACTGCTGCTATTTTAGAAGGGAATGGGTGAAAACAGGCAAAGTGTCGCTAAAAATATTTTCTGCGAGGTAGAGATGGGGATTAACCGGGAGAGATTAATCCCCGCTACTCGTGTGTTAGGGGAGTGTAGCATCCCACAGCTTTATGGTGGTATCATCACTCCCGCTGGCAAGGGTCTTGCCGTCCGGGCTGTAAGCTACCGAAATGATCCAGCCAGAATGACCGGAGAGGGTGTTGATTAGATTGCCCGTGGCGGTGTCCCACAGCCTGATTTCTATATAACTCCCGCTGGCGAGGGTTTTACCGTCCGGGCTGAAGGCTACCGACCTGACACCAGCAGAATGACCGGAGAGGGTGTTGATTAGATTGCCCGAAGAAACATCCCACAACTTGATGCTGTTATCATAACTTCCGGAGGCGAGGGTTTTGCCATCCGGGCTGAAGGCTACCGAAATGACACCGGCAGAATGACCGGAGAGGATGCGGAGTTCCTTGCCTGTGGCGCTGTCCCACAGCTTGATGCTGTTATCATAACTTCCGGAAGCGAGGGTCTTGCCGTCCGGGCTGAAGGCTACTGAATTGACATAGGAAGAATGACCGGAGAGGGTGTTGAGTAGCTTGCCTGTAGCGCTATCCCATAGCTTGATGGTTTTATCCCAACTCCCACTAGCGAGGGTTTTGCCGTCCGGGTTGTACGCTACCGATGATACAAGCATAGTATGATAGGTGAGGGTGTTGAGTAGCTTGCCGGAAGCAACATCCCACAGCTTGATGCTATTATCATAACTCCCGCTGGCAAGGGTCTTACCGTCCGGGCTGTACGTTACCGAATAAACAGTATCATAATGACCGATGAGGGTGTTCAGCAGTTTGTCCGTAGTGCTATCCCATAACTTGATGCTGCCATTCGTACTCCCTGAAGCGATGTTTTTGCCGTCCGGGCTAAAGGCTACTGAATTGACTCCGCCAGAATAACCAGTGAGAGTGTGCAATAGCTCGGAAGAAGCGTTGGCAGCGGGGGGGATAGTCGTTGCCTCAGCAATTGGGTTGGCGGTAGTTGTCGATATAGGGGTGGAAGTCACCGGAATTGCTGTAGCAGTTGCCTCAGCAATTGGGGTGGGGGTGGCGCGCCCACCGCTTGCATTCAAAATCAGCAGCGCCGCTATTACCGAGACCACCAACAAGCCGATTCCCGCTAGCCAGCCCAATTTTATTCTCCGGCGTGGGGGGCGGGGTTTTTCTGCTTGGGGCGGTTGGTAAGCACGCGGCTTTTCCACTTCTATTCGGGGGTTTACAGGTGGGTAAACTAGGGGCGATGGGTTTGGGTAATAATATTGGGGCGGTTTTACTGGGTTAGGCGGTGGGTTTCCTATCCGCTCATTCTCAGAATAAGGCTCGGTAGGTGGCACTAGGGGGGTGGGCTTTTCCGGCACAAGCGCCCGCTCGAATGCCATAGCGAAGGCTTTCGCCGTTTGGTAGCGCTCGCTCGCCTCCTTCGCCATCGCCTTCTCAATTACCGCTTGCAAGCCTCTTGGCAATCCCACACGGTAGCTTTCCAGCTTTGGTACCGGAGTATTGAAATGGGCAAACGCCAACTCATACCCACTTTTTAGCGGTCTTGCTCCGAAAGGATAATGCCCGGTCAATAACTGGAAAGTCATTGCTCCTAGCGCATATATATCTGCTGCCGCTGTCACAACTTTGGCGTTCTTGAACTGCTCCGGCGCGCTGTATTCCGGTGTTCTCAAGGGGTCATCCGAGTTGGTAGATGGCTTGGAATCATCGTGAGCAATCCCGAAATCGCTCAGAAGCAACCGATTTTGCCCGTCAAAGAGAACATTGCTGGGCTTCACATCGCGATGGATTATACCCTGAGCATGGGCAAAATCCAGCGCATCTGCTACCTGTGTTAAATAGTTTGCTACTACTTCAGGGGACAGCCCATTACCGATTCTTTCCGCAAGGTTTCCTCTGGGGGCGTATTGCATTAGCAGGTAAGGTACACCTCGATGCTGGGCGTAATCCTCGACCGTAATAATATGAGGATTATCCCGCAACTTATCTAGGATAACCGCCTCTTGCTTGAAGCGTACCAGCATTGTATCGGAGAGGTGCAGCAAAAACTTGATAGCAACGGGCGGTTTTTTGGACAGGGTGGGGTGGCGCGCCAACCAAACCTCGCCCCAACCCCCTTCTCCCAACTTCTTGTCCAGCACGTAGCTGCCGACGTTTTCGCCTTTACTGAAATTTGGCACAGAGATTCCTCGCTAATAGGGCTGTTGCCTGTTCCGGTTTGCCTAGACTGCTCAACTTCCCACCCCCCACAACTTGATGGTTTTATCCATACTCCCGCTGGCGAGGGTCTTCCGGTCCGGGCTGTAAGCTACCGATCTGACAGCGTTAGAATGCCCTTGTAGAGTGTTGAGTAGGTTGCCCGAAGCGGTGTCCCACAGCTTTATGCTTTTATCTTCACTTCCGCTGGCGAGGGTCTTCCCGTCCGGGCTGAAGGCTACTAACCATACAGCGTTAGAATGCCCTTGTAGAGTGTTGAGTAGGTTGCCCGAAGCGGTGTCCCACAGCTTTATGCTGTTATCCCAACTTCCACTGGCTAGGATTTTCCCGTCCGGGCCGAACGCTACTGACCATACAGCGTTAGAATGCCCTTGTAGAGTGTTGAGTAGGTTGCCCGAAGCGGTGTCCCACAGCTTTATGCTGTTATCCCAACTTCCACTGGCTAGGATTTTCCCGTCCGGGCTGAACGCTACCGATCTGACAATATTAGAATGCCCTTGTAGAGTGTTGAGCAGTTTGCCCGAAGCGGTGTCCCACAACTTGATGCTAGTATCATCACTTCCAGATGCGATGGTCTTTCCATCTGGGTTGTACACAATTGATGTGACAATATTGGAATGACCAGTGAGAGTGTTGAGTAGTTTGCCCGTAGCGACATCCCACAGCTTGATGTTTTTATCATCACCTCCACTGGCAAGGGTTTTGCTATTGGGGCTGAATGTTACTGAATTGACAGGGAGAGAATGATCGGCGAGAGTGTTGAGTAGGTTGCCAGAAGCGGCGTCCCACAGTTTGATGCTGCCATCATCACTTCCGCTGGCGAGGGTCTTGCCGTCCGGGCTGAAGGCTACCGATGAAACAGCGCCAGAATGACCGGTGAGGGTGATGAGTAGTTTGAAAGAAGCACTTGAAGCGGGGGGTGGGACTGTAACTATTGTTTCCTTGGCAATTGGCGTAGGGGTAGTACTCCTCCCGCCTGTGTTCAGCGTCAGCAGCGCCGCTATCACCGCTACCACCAACAAGCCGCTTCCCGCTATCCAACGCATGAAGAGAGTATTCCTCCTTTTCCTATAAGAATAAGAATGATGTATCTGCATGGGGTTCGAAGACGAAAACATGCCATGTTTATCCGCCACAATACGAGGCTTTGCAGGTGGGGGAACTTGAGGCGGTGGGTTTGGGTAATAATTTTGCGGCGGTTTTACCGGGTTAAGCGGTGGGTTTCCTCTCCGTTCATCCGCAGAATAAGCCTCAGTGGGCGGCGGCGTTACGGGGGCGGGCTTTTCCGGCACAAGCGCTTGTTTGAATGCCGTCGCAAAGGCTTTCGCCGTCCGGTAACGATCTTTCGGCTCCTTCGCCATCGCTTTCTCTAGCGTTGCTTGCAAGCCTGTCGGTAGCAACTCCCGTTTGTTCTGCCCAATTTGAGGTAAGGGTTGGTTGCGGTGCCCCATCTCCAGTTCCCCGAAAGATCTCCCTTCCACCCGGCTACCAAAGGGCAAGCGTCCCGTCACCAACTGAAAGGCAATTACCCCCAAACTGTAAATGTCCGCTTCCTTACCCACCCGCTTGGCATCGAAGAACTGCTCCGGCGCCATATATTCCGGCGTACCCAGGCTAGTAGCGGAATAGGTCAGAGTGTAATCATCTTCATGGGCAATCCCGAAGTCAGCCAGTAACAGCTTGCCGTGTTCATCAAACAAAAGGTTGGTGGGCTTCAGGTCGCGGTGGATAATCGGCTTAGGCTTTTGAGCATGGGCATAATCCAGCGCATCGGCTATCTGGGACAGATAATCCGCCACCGTCTGTAGGCTCAAACCCCTCATGTGTTGGGAAAGGTCGCCACCGGGAGCATATTCCATCACCAGATAGGGAATATCATTTTGCTCCCCGAAATCTTCTGCCTTGAGTATATGGGGATTGTGGCGCAAGCGGTCGAGGATTTCCACTTCGTGCTCGAATCGCAGCAATTCTTTGGGACGGGGGCGCAGCACGAATTTAATCGCCACCTGACGATTGGTCAATTTGACGTGGTGCGCCAACCACACCTCACCCCAACCGCCCTGCCCTATTTTCCGGATCAGGCTATAGTTTCCGAACTGATCCCCTATCTGCAACTCCCTTGCCAAAGAACTGTACCTTTCTAATGTTTATAATCCCTATTCTTTCTCATATAGCTATTCAAATACTTCGAGTTCTCCTTAAACTACTCCACTTAGCAGGAACCCGGTGGGCAAAAAGTGGGTGTAGGAATACCCTGCGGAATAGCCGTAGGCTGTATCGGCGTAGGGGTGGGTGGTACAGGTGCTGCCGTAGTAGGCACAAAGACGGTTGTGGTTCGAGGGGTGTTTACTACCACCACAGGAGCGGAATTCGTGGTAGTAACTGCTGTTACCCGGAAGTCAGGCTGCCAGTCCGCAATAATTGCGCCGTTATAGCGGAACTGCACCCTGAAAGTACCAGCGCCCTGCTTGCCTAGCGAAAACAGCACAAATCCACTCTTTTTCTGTAAGGTGTATTTATTCTCTGAAACCGGATTGCCATTGGCTATCAAAATAACTCCGATTTCATCCACGCCCGGTCTGGCGCCATCAAAGTTAAGGTAAGCAAAGATTTCCTCACCCTCGGAGAAACTTGTAACCACATCTGCGGTTGTAACTTGAGTTAAATCACCTCGGCGGGTAGTACCGGTTCCAAAGAGGGCAAGACTAGAACCGGGAGTGGGCGAAGGAGTGATGACAGTAGCAGTAGGCGCTATTGTCGTAATCGACACCGTAGTTGCGACAGTTGGAGTAGCTGAGATGGTAGCAGTGGGCAATACTGTGGCAGTAGTAGTATCGGTAGCGGTGGTTGCGGCTGTCGCAGCAACCGTGGCGGTGGCGAGAGAAGGAGTTTGGGGAGTTCCACCGAGCAGATTTAAAGCAAATAGCACTGATATTGTTGCAATAGCCAACAAACTACCCGCTGACCACCAAATTTTGTTGTTCTTTATGGGTTTGGGTGGCTTAGGCTCATCAAACAGCCCTAAATCTTCAGCCCGTTTGCTAAGTGCCCGAAGAAGTCGCCCATACCCATCTTTCTGGAAAAGCTCTACCCAGTGCCAGCGGGAAAGACGATCAGGAATTTTGCACTCTTCCACTTTAGTCGGCACGATAAAAATTGCACCTTCAGGCTGCAATTCTGCCATATCCAGGGCATAAGCAATTTCCTTATGTACGAAGCCGGCTTTTGTCACCGCTTCATTGGAGAGGACTACGATCACTACATCGCTGGCTTCTACCGCTCTTCTGATTTCCAACTGCCAGTCTTGTCCACCAATTAAGTTTTCCCGATCAAGCCATGGCTCAATCCAACTCACCGTTTTCAATTTCTTATAAAGCTCTAACACCTGTGGTTTATCTTTGCTGGAGTGACAAAGAAAGACTTTGAGGCGCTTATGGGGCGCTTTAACTGCCCCATTTCCTGCGATATTAGGTTTGAGAGCAGTAAGCGGTTCGGTTTTAAGCGCCGGGGTAAGGGGTTCGGTGGGCGGAATTAGAGGCTTAGTCACCGGCACAGGCGGAGTTTTCAGCCTATCAACGGTCGCTTGGTGCAGCTGTCCTAATGCTTCCAATTGCTCACGATATCCCTGCACCCGAGCTTTGAGTTGCTGCCTCTCGCGTTCAAAAGCCGATTTCTCCTCGGCAGTAGCGGCTTGTTGTGCCAGCTCGTTAACCGCCGTCAGGTTCGCTTCCAGCTTTTTAAGCAGTCCCTCTAGCTCTGCTTTTTTGGCGGCAAAGTCCTGTTTCACCTTTTCGGCAGAGCCTTGGCTGTTTTTCAACATCTGCTCTACCGCTTGGCGCTGGCGCTGGAAACTCTGTTCCGTCTGCTCAAAAGCCCGCTTTATCTCGGCTGCTCTCGTCGCTCTTGCCGCGGTGGCTTGTTGCTGCTGTCGTTTGGCTTCCGCCTCTTCTTGTTGGCGCTGCTCATACTCGGCGGCGCCTTTAACTACCACTGCCGCTTTCCCAGAAAGCGTCTCAAACTCTTGTTGGTAATTGCGCCACGCTCTATGTAAATCGCTTGTCTGCTGGTTCAGGCGCTGTTTTTGGGCTGGCTCAGGGGCTTGCTGTGTCAACTTCTCATACCCGGAAGAAAGCTGTTCCAATTGGGCAATCAGTCCCGCGATGCGCTTTTCTTCCTTGCCGTAAGCCTCCTTTAGCTCATTAGACTGACCGACAGTTTTCTCGATAGCCAATTGGAAGTTCTTCAGGGCTGCTTCAACCAACCCGCGAGTGGTCGCCGCTTCTTCCCCAAGGCGCTGCTCTTCCGTAGCCAGCCTTTTTTGCTCCTCGGCAAACTGCTTATCAATTTCCTGCTGCTGCTCCACCCGCTGCCCGGCTGCCATGAAAGCCTGCTCATAACCGGCCCGGCAGCGGGACAAAGCGGCATCAAGTTGCACCAGCGCTTCGGATAAGGCATTTTCCTCGTTTTTGCTCTCTGCTAGTGGCGCCAGCGCCGCATAAGCCCCTCGCCTGCTTTCGGCTTCTTTAAGCGCCTCGCTTAGGATGGCTAATTCTCTTTCAAAAGCCTGAGTTAGCTGGTTTGGATTCCCGGTAGCGGAATTTACCTTCGCCTCGAAGCGGGCAAGAGAATTCAGCAAGTCGGTAGTAAAACTCTCAAAGCCGCGCCGGAGTAGTTCCGCCGTAGCTGCCCGCTCTTTCGCACGTTCTTCTTTGGCGAGCGCCTCTGCCTGCCTGACGGCTGCTTCTGCTTCATTTCTTAGCGTTGCCAATTTCTCGCCAAACTGGGTGCGGGTTAGCGCCAGCTTGTTCTGGATTTCCTTGTAGCGCCCTTCCAGTTCCGGATAGCCTGCTTCTAGGCGGGTGCGTTCTTCTTCGCTTTCGCACTGTGACAACAGCACGGCAAAAGCCGACAAGAGCGCTTCAATTGGGTGGGAAGTAGCTTCCAGTTGCGCTAGTTTCTGCTCGAATTCTGGTTCCAGCGCTGGGGAATAGCTTGTGCTGAGTTCGAGTAGTTGGCTAGCTTCTGCCCATTGGAACTCGAAACCCATCTCGGCAGCTTCAAATTGCCGCTTTAGCTCAGCGCCTTGCTGCACCCTCTCGGCAACGCGCTGCTCCAGTTGCTCCGCTTCCAACTGGCGTTCTACCCGCAACTGCGCAATGTTTTCAGCCTTACCGATTTGCTCCTCGTTTTGAGCTAGGCTCTGGCGCAATTCTTGAGCGCGTGCCTCTAGCTTTTCCCGCTCCAAAGAGCTATCTGAATCGGTAGGAACTTGGGCTATAATCGCTTCACAGTCGGCAATATAGCGATTAAAGCCTTCCAACTTCTCCCTTATCGCCTGTAGCCGAAGTTCAAACAACTCCTTCAGCGTCTCCGCCGAACCTTCCTGCGTGTTAACCATATCCCAGACAAGCTGGAATTGCTCCCGAAAATCCTCCTCTACCACTTTGAAGCTTTGGACAAGCCCTTCGAGTTGTTTGAAACGGTTCTCTTCGGCGATTTGCGCCTCAGACTGTGAATAGAATTCGGTAGGAAGTATCAGCGGCGCTTTTCCCAGTTCTTCCCGAAACCGTCGGGCTAAATCTCCGGCAGAGGGGAAACGCTCCTCCGGGTTTTTATGGAGGGCTGTTTCCAACACATCCTGAAGCCCGGAGGGTAGGCCGTACCTGAGTTTCTTCAAGTCGGGTACTGGTTTGTGGCGATGCCCCATCTCCACATCCCCCGCCGATACTTCACCTTTGATACGGAAGCCAAACGGAAGCTGTTGAGTCAACATCTGGAAGGTTATTATGCCAAGACTGTAAATGTCGGCAGCGGGAGTAACTTCTCTGGGGTCTGTGAACTGCTCAGGCGCCATATATTCGGGAGTGCCGAGGTTCATTCCGGTGTAGGTTAAAGTTACATCCTCATCGTGGGCAATGCCGAAATCTGCCAACTTCAGAACATCGTTTACCCCGAAAAGAATATTGCTAGGCTTGAGGTCGCGATGAATAATAGGGTGGGGCTTTTGCGAGTGGACATAGTCCAAACCATTGGAGATTTGGTCAAGATAATCTGCTACCAATTCGAGAGATAAGCCTTGTGCAATCCGGCGAGCTAAATCTCCGTTGGGGGCATATTCCATCACCAGATAGGGGATGCCGTTCTGCTCACCGTAATCGTCGGCGGTAATAATATTAGGATGCCCCCACAATTTGCCAAGAATGGCTACTTCGTGTTCAAAACGCTCCAATTCTTTCTGGGATCTTTGGCGCAGCACAAATTTGATGGCGACGGGTGGTTTGTTGGGAATCCAAGCGTTGGTAGCCAACCACACCTCACCCCAACCGCCTTGTCCTACCTTCTCGGCGAGAATATATTTACCGAACCTGCCTTCGGATTTTAGTAAATTTTTCTCGTTTGCCAATTGTCCCTGCTAATCCCGAAAATAATGCGCTTGATTCCACCCGGAATACCGAGTATTCACGGAAGCCAAGAAACGAGAAAAGCGACCCTGACTGTACCGGCAGGGTCACTACGTGGCAGGGTCTTGCGACCCGACAAGCAATAAGTTTGCACTTACTGATCCGGTAGATTGGGTACATCTCCGGCTACATCAGGGCTACAGCCACCAGTCCTGACTGCTCTATCTCCAGACCACGAGGGTCTGCGATTAGTTATTAGTATAAGCCATCCTCACCCATTCCGTTAAATTTGTCGCTAAAAATATTTTCTGCGAGGGGAAAAGGAATTAACTTCCTAAATTTACCCTCCTACCCCTGCCCCAAATATTGCGGCGCTTCGCGCTTTCGGAAATTCTCTTTACCTTTCCCCCTTGACCTTTCCCTACCCCTAGGTCTTTGGGTTAATTTAGAGAAAAGAGCGCCAGAGGCTAAGAGTTCAGAGGGGCGCGTTAGCGGAACAAACCACCAACCGAAACCCGACACGGCTGAAATCGCGGTAAGGGATATTGTAGCCGCGGGACGCACAGGACGCATCAGCTCGATTGCCGCTGAAATCCCCGCCCCGCATCCCTCTCGAATCATGGCTATCGTCCTGCGCTACCTCCTTCGGCTTCTCACCCTTGTTCAAGCACCACTCCCACACGTTCCCGCTCATGTCCTGCGCCCCGCATTTCGCCGCCCCCTGCGGGTACAGCCCCACCGCCATTGTTCGTTTCAAGCCCGCTTCATCCGTGTTAGCGTAGCCCTCTTGCCATGCCCCCCACGGGTATTTCCGAGCTTCTTGCCCACCTTGTGCCGCCCACTGCCATTCCCATTCCGTAGGCAACCGCACCTCCGCATTCTTCCCGATTATCATCGCACTGCCGCTCCCACTCGGATTCGGAAACTCCCTCCCCTGCATCCGCTTATTCAGCCACCGCCCATACACCACCGCTTGATACCAAGATATACTATCCCGCGGGTTGCTGGCGCCTTTCTGATTTTGCTCGTACAGCTTTTGCGGCTGGTACCCCTGCCACCACTCCCACTGCTGGTAGCCATCCCTTGCCTGCACAAATGCCTCATACTGGGCATACGTTACCTGATACTGCCCGATGTAGAAGGGTTGCACCTCAAAAGCTGTTCTCTTAAAAGCTGTTCCCTTAATGTCCAGCTTCCCTCCCGGCGTTACTGCCAACCACGCGATGTCCGGGATGCCATCCTTTCCCACGCCAACGCCTTTTCGGGTGTCCCCGATTGCGCTCAACCTGTCCCCGATTTCAGCACGGCGGGCGTGGGTGGTGCTAGGCATAGCGATTTCTTCAAGCAATAGCGTCACTTCGCTCGCCACTTTTACCGCCGCCTCTGCCTTGCCGTCCAATACTGCTAGCTCTTGCCGATACCCGCTCAATGCTCTCTCTAGTTCCTCTGCAAGCCCATTAACCCGCTGCTTTTGCCCCGGTTCTATAACCCGCTTTCCCAACTCCTTACACCGCGTGTTTAGCTGCCCCAGTGCGGTAAAGCCCTCTGTCACCCGCTCCCACTTCTGCCGGAATATTTTTTCCAACCCCGCTGCTTGACCCGCCGGCTTCTCCACCGCTGTCCGATATTCTTGCATCGCTGCCGTCACTGCCTGTTTTTGCGCCGCCGTTTCCTCTCCTAATCGCCACTCCTCTTCCGCCCACTGCTTTTGGGCTGCCGCTGCCTGCTCACTTCGCAGTTGCTGCTCCACCCGCTCTCTCGCTAACTTGGCTACCCGCTCATAACTGCTTCGGCAGCGGGAGATACCGCCTTCGAGGCTCGACAACATTTCATAAAGGACGCTCCTCACGACGATGCTCTCCCCTTGTTGCGCTAGACCCGCAAGTTCCCCTCGCCGCCTTTCGGCTTCTTTTAGCCCTTCGCTTAAGCCGGTTATTTCTCTTTCATATTCCTCTTTTAGCCCGGTTGCATTCCCCGTCGCGCTCTTGATTTGTCCCTCGAAACGCTCTAGAGTTTTCACCATTTCAGCAGTAACACTCTCCATACTTAGGCGAAGTTCCTCCGCTTTACCGATTTGTTCCTTCTCTCGTTTGTTTCGGGCGGTCACTTCTTCCGCCCTGTCCGCAACCTGTTTTATCCGCACCTGAATCTCTTCGTATCGCTTGCTTAATTCCTGATAGTCTCTTTGCATATCCCCAAAATCTTCTTCGCCACCGCTCTCCTCAACTATTGCCTCGAATACTACCAAGATACTACTCTCCACCGTCCGCTTGAAACTGCTTGACAAGCGCAACAATTGGGTATTTACCCCTTTATCTAGCTCGGCAAGGTATTCCTCTCCTTGCTCGATTTGCGTTGTCATTGTACCCAAGCGCTTCCGGTAATCCTCTTCCGCCGCTTTAAACCGCTCTTTCAATCCGCTTGCACGCTGTTTCCGCGTATCTAGCCGTATCCGGTTATTTACAAGGCTATTTATTCCCTCATAATCCGTCTTACATTCTATAAAGATTTCTTCCAGCTTGCTGACCTTACCCTGTATTTCTGACTGTCTCGGCAGAGCTTTGCATTTCCTCAGTATATTCTCTAGCTTCTCTAGCTTTTCCTCCACCAGCCTAGACTCTACCGCAAATACCTTGCTCAGTACGCTTTCGCCAACTGCATTCACCGCTTGCTCGTAATATTCCAACTGAGCTTGAAATCCCGCGGTGGCATTGCCGAATTCCTCTGCATACTTGCCATATTGTTCCGATTCATTCGGCGGGGTAATAATTTTAATTTCTTGGATAGGTGGCGGGGTAATAATTTCAGTATCTTCTAGGAGGGGTGGCTCATTCACCAACACCTGCTCAAATGCCGTCGCAAAGGCTTTCGCCGATTGGTAACGCGCGCTCGCCTCTTTCGCCATCGCCTTCTCGATTACCACTTGCAAACCACTCGGCAAGCCCATCCGGTACTTGCTCAAGGGTGGTACCGGGCTTTGTAGATGCTCCAACGCTAGCGCTACGATGCTTTTTGACGGTCTTCCCCCAAAGGGCAACCGTCCGGTCAGCAATTGGAAGGTCATTGCTCCTAGCGCATATATATCCACCGTGGCGCTCAAGTCTTTGGCACGCTTGAACTGCTCTGGCGCGCAATATTCCGGCGTTCGCAACCGCTCATTCGTATCTGTCAGCGGTTTACCTCCGTCATGGGCTATCCCGAAGTCGCTCAACAGCAAGCTGCCCGCCGCATCGAAAAGTATATTGCTCGGCTTCAAGTCGCGGTGGATTATCCCTTGCGCGTGGGCAAAGTCTAGGGCGTTGGCAATTTGCTTCAAATAGTTCCCCACCACTTCGGGGGACATGCCACTGCCGATCTTATCCGACAGGTCACCACCGGGGGCGTATTGCATCAGGAAGTAGCTTATACCGCGATGCTCTCCGATATCCTCTACCGTGATTATATGCGGGTTCTCCCGTAATTTATCTAGTATAACCGCCTCTTGCTTAAAGCGTTCCTGCATATCTTCACGTAGGTGCAACAAAAATTTGATTGCAACCGCTTTGTTGGATAAAGTTGGATGGCGCGCCAACCAGACCTCGCCCCAACCCCCTTCCCCGATCTTCTCTTTCAGCACGTAGCTGCCGACTATTTCGCCCTCACTGAACTTTGCCAATGCTTTTCCTCGCTACTAACGCGGTTGCCTGTTCCGGTTTATCCAGATTGCTCAACTTCCCACCCCCCACAGCTTGATGGTTTTATCCCAACTCCCGCTGGCGAGGCTCTTGCCGTCCGGGCTGAACGCTATCGATTTGACAAGTTGAGAATGTCCGCTGAGGGTGCGCAGTTCTTTCCCCATGGCGCTGTCCCACAGCTTGATGCTGTTATCCCCACTCCCGCTGGCGAGGGTTTTGCCGTCAGGGCTAAAGGCTAACGAATAGACCGCTTTAGAATGTCCGCTGAGGATGCGCAGTTCCTTCCCCGTGGCGCTGTCCCACAGCTTGATGCTGTTATCCCCACTCCCGCTGGCGAGGGTTTTGCCGTCAGGGCTAAATGCTACTGAATAGACAGAGTTAGAATGTCCGTTGAGAGTGCGCAGTTCCTTGCCCGTCGCGGTGTCCCACAGCTTGATGCTGTTATCCCCACTCCCGCTGGCGAGGGTTTTGCCGTCAGGGCTGTACGCTACCGATTCGACAGCGTAAGAATGACCGCTGAGGGTGCGTAGTTCCTTGCCCGTGGCAATGTCCCACAGCTTGATGCTGTTAGCCCCACTCCCGCTGGCGAGGGTTTTGCCGTCAGGGCTGTACGCTACCGACCTGACATAGTCATGATCGCTGAGGGTGCGCAGTTCCTTGCCGGTAACCGCATCCCACAGCTTGATGCTGTAATCATTACTCCCGCTACTGGCGAGGGTTTTGCCGTCCGGGCTGTATGCTACCGATTCGACAGCGCTAGTGTGACCACTGAGAGTGCGCAGTTCCTTGCCGGTAACCGCATCCCACAGCTTGATGCTGTTATCCAAACTCCCGCTGGCGAGGGTTTTGCCGTCAGGGCTGTACGCTACCGATTCGACCCAGTGAGAATGTCCGCTGAGGGTGTTGAGGAGTTTGAAAGAGGCGCTTGGAGGGAGTGGGGTTGCTGTAGCTACTGTCGTGGCGGGCGCAGTAGTAGCCGCTTTGGTAGGGGCGGTGGTTGCAATCGCTACTGTGGTAGCCGCAGCAATTGGCGTAGCGGTGGCTGCCGCGGTGGTATCCGCTTTGGTAGGGGCGGTGGTTGTAGTCACTACTGTGGTAGCCTCAGTTGTTGGGGTAGGGGTAGCGCTTCCGCCGCTTGCATTCAGGGTCAGCAGCGCCACTATCACCGCAACCACCAACAAGCCGATTCCCGCTAGCCATCCCAGTTTTATTCTCCGGCGTGGGGGGCGGGTTTTTTCTGCTTGGGGCGGTTGATAGGGGCGCGGCTTTTCCGCCTCTATGCGGGGGTTTACAGGTGGGTAAACTGGGGGCGATGGGTTTGGGTACTCATATTGCGGCGGTTTTACCGGGTTAGGGGGTGGGTATCCTCTCCGAGCATCCGCAGAATAAGCCTCGGTGGGTGGCACTACGGGGGCAGGCTTTTCCGGTACAAGCGCCCGCTCGAATGCCGCCGCAAAGGCTCTTGCCGTTTGGTAGCGGGTGCTCGCCTCTTTCGCCATCGCCTTCTCGATTACCGCTTGTAAGCCGGAAGGCAAGCCCATCCGGTACTTGCTCAGAAGTGGTACCGATTTCTGCAGATGGGCATTAGCCAACTGGACATAATTTGCGCCCAAAAATGGCAAGCTGCCTGTAAGTAATTGAAAGGCTACCACTCCCAAGCTGTATATATCGACGGTATTGCCCACCCGCTTGGCATCCTCAAATTGTTCCGGCGCCATATGCGTGGCAGTTCCTAAGCCCCTGCCGGTTCTAGTTGAAGTGCTTCCCTCCGCATGCGCAATCCCGAAGTCGGCTATTTTTATTACGTTTTGGCTATCCCGTAGCAGATTGCCCGGTTTCAAGTCCCGGTGAATATAGCCATGTTTATGGGCAAAATCCAGACCGTCGGCGATTTGTGCCAAATATCCGGCTATTTCCGCAGGGGCTATTTTCCCCACCAGTTTTGAGAGATCGCCTTTTACGGCATACTCCATCACCAGAAAAGGAATTATTTGCTTTTTCCATTCGCCGATAACTTTTTCAGTGGCTTTGTCTATTTCCTGAATAGTTCCAATGATTTCGCCGCAATCGGTAGCTTTGATAATATGAGGGTTGCTATCTAGCTGCGCCAGAATTTTAATTTCCCGTTCAAAGCGGTTCTTTACGCTAAGATCGGGAATAGATAGGAACTTGACGGCATATTTCTTGCCTTCCATATTCCTGTTTTGGTGGCGTGCCAGCCACACTTCACCAAATCCGCCGCTGCCAAGCCGTTCTTCAAGGATATACTTATCTACTTGATAGCCCGCTTCGAGTTCTATTACAGCATAGACGGTTTCATTCATATGTCTCTGCTCATCCTAGCTGGCACCAACATTGCTGTGTCCTAAACCTGTATCGATTATTCACTGCGTCGGAAGCCAAGAAACGAGAAAAGCGACCCTGACTGTACCGGCAGGGTCACCACGTGGCAGGGTCTTGCGACCCGACAAGCAATAAGTTTGCACTTACTGATCCGGTAGATTGGGTACATCTCCGGCTACATCAGGGCTACAGCCACCAGTCCTGATTGCTCTTTCTCCAGACCGCAAAGGTCTGCGATTAGTTATTAGTATAAGCCATCCACACTCTTTGCGTTAAATTTGTCGCTAAAAATATTTTCTGCGAAAAGCCAATAAGGGCATTTCCCGCTAACGCTGCCGGAACTTTTGGATGCGAGCGTTAAAAGTATCAGCGACGAAGATATTGCCCTGTCCATCCACAGCTATTCCGCTGGGATTGTTAAACTGCCCATCTACACTACCCTGGCTACCCCACTTGAGTAAGAGCTTGCCGTTCCCGTCAAACTTCTGGATATACATCTCCCTGCCACCGACGGAAAAAACATTGCCTTGACTATCCACTGCAATGTCATGGTTATAAGAATCCCACTTGAGTAGGAAATGGCCTTGCTTGTCAAACTTCTGAATACTAGCAGTATTATCTGCTACAAAAATATTATCTTGTCTATCGACTGCTATTCCATCCGGAAAGTAAAACTGCCCATCTCCAGTACCTTGGCTGCCCCACTTAAGAAGGAACCTGCCATTTCCGTCAAATTTCTGGATGCGATCGTTATTAGATTGACTCGGATTGGTGCTAGAATCAGAGACAAAGACATTACCCTGTCCGTCCACTGCTACTCCTTTGGGATCATCAAATTGTCCATCTCCGCTACCATAATTACCCCACTTGAGTAGGAATCTTCCGTTCCCGTCAAACTTCTGAATGCGGTTGTTACCTGAATCGGTTACGAAGACATTGCCCTGACCATCCACTGCTACTCTCATTTGCCACCGATAGATAAATTGTCCATCTCCGCTACCATAATTACCCCACTTGAGTAGGAATCTTCCGTTCCCATCAAACTTCTGGATGCAATTGTTATACCCATCAGCTACATATATATTGCCCTGTTTATCAGTTGCTATCCCCCCTAGTTTCTTAAACTGCCCATTACTATTTCCCTGAATACCCCATTTGGTCAGGAATCTGCCATTTCCATCAAATTTCTGGATACGATTGTTGTCTCTATCAGCGATAAAAACATTATCCTGTCCGTCTACTGCTATTCCAAATGAAAAGCTAAACTGCCCATCTCCAGTACCTTGGCTGCCCCATCTGAGTAAGAAATGACCATTATTGGTAACAATTCAGCCAGGGTCAGTTGACGAGGCTGGTAGACTAATAAAATGACATTAGAAGAGCAATTAGCCCAACTTCAAAACGATTACGCCCAACTTGAAGCTAAAGCCGCTTCACAGGCAGCTTTGATTGCCCAACTGATAGAACGTATTCAAACCCTTGAAGCCCGGCTCTCTCAAGATAGCCATAATTCTTCCAAACCGCCTTCTTCCGACGGGTTTAAGCGCTCGCCCAAAAAACGCAGCTTGCGCAAATCCAGCGGTAAGAAACCGGGTGGTCAACCTGGTCACGAGGGTCAGGCTCTTAAACAAAGCGAAAACCCGGATGCAGTGATTGCGCATCTGCCCACCACCTGTGAAAAGTGCCAGACTGACTTAACCAAAGAAGCAGCGCTACCTCACTTCGAGCCTCGTCAGGTTTTTGAGCTGCCTACTCAACTCAAACTGCACGTCACCGAACACCGCACTTACAGCAAAAAGTGTCCTACTTGTCAGACTGTTACCAAAGCCAAATTCCCGCAGTCCGTCAAGAATTGGGTGCAATACGGACCTGGGTTTCGGGCTCTGGCAGTTTACCTGATCACTTATCAACTGCTGCCTTATGCCCGGGTGTGCGAGCTACTTAATGAAATCTACAGCGAAAGTCTTTCACCCGGCAGTTTGGTCAATATGATAGCGGAGTGCTACGAGCAATTGGCTGAGCCAGAAAAAACCATCAAGACAGCGCTTACCCAGGTCAAAGTGTTACATTGCGATGAAACCGGGTTGTACGTAGAAGGCAAGCGCCACTGGTTGCACGTAGCCAGCACACCACATTTAACCCACTATGCTCACCATTTACGGCGAGGTAGTAAAGCCACAGACGAGATTGGGATTTTACCGGCTTTCCAGGGCGCAGCGATCCACGATGGTTGGTCTAACTATCTGCGCTATGCCTGTACCCACGGTCTGTGTAACGCCCATCATCTCAGGGAACTTGCTTTTGTCTACGAACAACTCAAGCAGGCGTGGGCGGCTGAGTTCACCACCCTTCTTGTGGACTTGAAAGAAGAAGTGGAAGTCGCCAGGGCTAGGTCTGAAACCAGTTTAAGCAGTGCACGGTTAGCGCATTTCGAAGAGCGCTACCAGCAATTGATCGCACAGGGTCTGGCAGCTAATCCTCCTCCCCAGGGTGGTTGGCCTTGTGGAAAACGGGGCAAGCCCCGGCAGAGCAAGCCTAAGAACTTACTGGATCGGCTGGATAAACAGCGTCATCAAGTGCTGCTGTTTGCCTACCGTTTTGACGTGCCTTTTGATAACAATTTAGCCGAGCGTGATATTCGGATGGTTAAAGTGCAACAAAAAGTTTCAGGTTGTTTT
Organism: Candidatus Chlorohelix allophototropha; assembly: GCF_030389965.1. NCBI lineage: Bacteria > Bacillati > Chloroflexota > Chloroflexia > Candidatus Chloroheliales > Candidatus Chloroheliaceae > Candidatus Chlorohelix > Candidatus Chlorohelix allophototropha. Next base: position 357,813 of record NZ_CP128401.1, on the reverse strand, counting down.
CGCAGCCAGGAAGGTGCCAGCTTCTTTTGTCGGATAAGAGGCTACCTTTCCACCATGAAAAAGCAAGGTGAAAACTTGTTGGTTGCGCTCCTTGACACTTTTTGTGGGCATCCTCCCCTTCCCAAGCTTTTGGTCTGAACTGTTACCATTATTGTTAAATTTCTGGATACGATTGTTACTGCTACTAGCCACATATACATTACCTTGTCCATCTACAGCTATTCCTTCAGGACCTGCAAATTGTCCATCACCATTGCCATAACTGCCCCACTTAAGAAGGAACCTGCCATTCCCGTCAAACTTCTGGATGCGGTGATTAAGAATATCAGAAACAAAAACACTGCCCTGTCCATCTACAGCTATTCCCCAAAGAGAGTCAAACTCCCCGTCTCCAGTACCTTGGCTGCCCCACTTGAGTAGGAATCTCCCGTTCCCATCAAACTTCTGGATGCGACCATTACCAGAGTCGACAACAAAGACACTGCCCTGCCCGTCCACCGCTACTCCGATGGGCAAGGAAAGCTGCCCATCCCCGCTGCCATCGCTACCCCAATTGAGCAAGAAGCGGCCATTTTGATCAAACTTCTGGATGCGAGAGTTACCATAATTAGCCACGTAGACATTGCCTTGCTCGTCCACTGCTATTCCTCTGGGGTTGTTAAAGTACCCATCACCGTTTCCAAAGCTGCCCCACTGGGCGAGGAATCTGCCGCTGTTATCAAACTTCCGGATGCGGTTGTTATCAGTATCGGCAACAAAGACATTGCTTTGCCCATCTACTGCCACCCCGTAAGGGTTTTTAAGCCCGTTATAATCCACTCCCCCGATTTTCCACACGAACTCAACGTTGCCGGTTTTTGGGATCTTTATCTGCTTTCCCAGTAAGCCTAACAACACATCATAGGGGGTGTTGGCATTTTCAGGATGTGACTCAAACCTAGCCCGCTCAAACCACTGCATTACAAACACGTTGCCGGTTTCAGGGTCAACCTCTTTATGCTCCTCAGAAATAGGGTAGCCAAAGCGTTCCAGACCTCCGTTCTGCTGCCAATAATCTAGGAAGCGGAAGCGCAGGTTATGTCCGGTTTCGGGGAAATACCACTGCACATCTTTGGAGTAGGCAGTGTTATTGAGAACATCCGCCTTCTGGAAATCGGGGTCAACCGCTAGCGCTTCTCGGCGCAGGTCTTTGCCAAGAAGTCCAGCCAGTACCTCGTACTTTGTGCCCGCATTCTCAGGGTGCAACTCCAATCTGTGCCTCTCAAACCATTGGGTGAGAAATTGCTTGCCGGTTTCAGGGTCAGTTTCCATCTGCGCCTCGGTGATGGGGTAGCCGTAAGTAGGCAAGCCGCCATTGCTCCGCCAATAGTCCAGAAACTTCCCGCTTACCGTATGCCCCGTCTCCGGGAAGTATTGACTGTCCTCGGCAAATAGCGGAGGCAAGGCTGTGCTAAACAACGAGCTAACCATCAATACCACAAAAACTATGCTGCTTATCCCTAAGCGCTTTCGGCTGACCATCCCCTTATCCTCCCTGAACTTTACCCCGCATTAACTGCTAGACATTCCCACTGCTGTACAAAATTAGCTTCACACCCTTGCTGGAAAGTTGAATAGCGGTTCCGTTGCTTACAAGCTCCAGTTCGTTCTTTTTTAGCTTGCGCCCTTTCACTGTTGTGCCGTGTTTGCTGCCCACATCCCGCAGGTAGTAGTCCCCGTTCCGGAATTCAAGCTGGCAATGCTCGCGAGAGACTTGGCTATCATCTACCACGATATGATTGTTTCTATCGCGTCCTATTCTGGTAATCCGGTCGGTCAAATGATACTCTTCGGTTACACCGTTCCCATAATCCAGCGACACCCAACCGTCCAAAGCTTCCTGTTCGGGTATCAGTTCTTCCTCACCACCGCTACTGGTAGGGGTAGGCAAACCGGCTGAGAAGAGCTTTTCAGGGTTGGAGATATATTCCAAGTTGAGCATTTTTACGATACGTTCCTTTTGGAGGGGTGTTAGGGAGATGCCGGCATCCCACTTGAGCTTTTGGAATGCGGCAAAGAATTGCTCCTGCCCCTCGGCAATCCAGCAGAAATCGTCGTCACGGGCAATCTGGTTTTTGGGATGGGGCTTGGGGATGACCACAAAGGGGAAGGCTTTGAGCCGTTCTGGTCGCAGTTTAGAATCCTGACCGAAGATAGTGGAGATATTCTGGCGCAAGTGCCCGACGAGGGTGTCGGCAATCTTGTGGGCTTGCCCAACGGGGTTGGCGCTGTAGCCGGTGGAAGAGGAGATTGCCAACGGCTTTTTGTTATTGAGATTGATCCAGCGCGAATTAGCCGAACCCTTGACGGGGTATTTGATACTTTTAACCTCAAGGACGGCTATTTTGTTATCGGCTAGGATGGCGAAATCGCAGTTTTTGGTATCGACTGCGAACTCGACCAGCACCCAGCAATCATCAGGGAGGCGGTCGTTGAGCCAGCCGAGAACGGTGGGATCTATTTTAGCCGGGTCGGCGCTCATACTGCGGTAGAACTTTGCCATTGTTTATTCCTTTTCTGGTATGTATGCTGCTTGGTTAGCTGTAAGCTCAACGCTGCCGGAATTTCTGGATGCGATTGTTACCAATATCTGTTACATATATATTTCCCAATTTATCGACTGCGATACCTTCAGTGTAGCTGAATTCACTATCCCCATTTCCTTGCTGTTTACTACCCCACTTTAATAAAAACCGACCATTCGAATCAAATTTTTGTATTCGAGCGTTATATATATCTGTTATATAAACATTAACCTGACTATCTAATCCAATACCCAGAGGACGATTAAACTGACCATCCTTTTCACCTTGGCTTCCCCATTTTAGTATTAGTTTTCCATTACTATCAAATTTTTGAATGCGATGGTTATCTCTATCTGTTACATATATATATCCTTGTTTATCTACTACTATTCCTCCGGGATAATTGAATTGACCATCCCCGCTATTTTTGACACCCCATCTCAGAATAAATTTACCATTACTATCAAACTTTTGTACACAATTATTATCGCCATCGGCGACGTAGATATTACCCATATAATCTGCTGCAATTGTTAAAGCTGCACTGAACAGGCTGTTTCCTTGTCCCTGGCCACCCCACTTAAGTAGGAAATTACCATATACATCAAATTTTTGAATGCGGAAATTGCCACCATCTGCTATGTAAATATTGCTATTTGAGTCTATTGCTATTCCAGAAGGTCCTATAAACTGCCCATCTCCGCTACCCTGACTACCCCACTTGAGTAGGAACCTACCATTTCCATCAAGCTTCTGGATTCGAGAATTACCAGTATCAGCGACGAAGATATTGCCCTGCCCATCCACCGCTACTCCTGTGGGATAGCTAAACTGTCCATCCCCGCTACCATAGTTACCACCCCATTTGGTTAGGAAGCTGCCGCTGCCGTCAAATTTCTGGATGCGGTTGTTACCATATTCAGCGACGAAGATATTGCCCTGCCCGTCCACCGCTATTCCACCGGGAGAGTTAAACTGCCCATCTCCGCTACCACTGCTACCCCACTTGAGTAGGAACTTGCCGTTTCCGTCAAACTTCTGGATGCGGCTGTTGTTAGAATCAGCGATGAAGACATTGCCCTGTTCGCCCACCGCTATTCCATAGGGATAGCTAAACTGCCCATCTCCGCTGCCCAAACTGCCCCATTTCGTGAGGAACTTGCCGCTCCCGTCAAACTTCTGAATACGATGGTTTAATGTATCGGCTACAAAGACATTGCCTTGACTATCCCCTGCGATTCCGTTGGGAGAGCTAAACTGCCCATCGCTATTGCCTTGATTACCCCATTCGAGGAGAAATTCCCCATTACTATCAAACTTCTGGATACGATTGTTACCAGAGTCGACGACATAGACATTGCCATCTTTATCTACCGCTACTCCATTGCCATAGTTACCCCACCTAGCCAGAAACTTCCCACTCGCATCAAACTTCTGGATACGATTGTTACCAGAGTCGACGACATAGACATTATCGCTTTTATCTATCGCTACTCCACTAGGGTTCTTAAGCCCGTTATAATCCCCACCAAGCTTCCACACGAACTCAACACTACCAGCCTTTGGGGTTTTAATCTGCTTCCCCAATAGCCCTAGCAGCACATCATAAGGACGCTGGTTTTCTAGATGAGACTCAAACCTAGCGCGTTCAAACCACTGCATCACATATACATTGCCTGTTTCAGGGTCAACTTCTTTATGCTCCTCGCTGATGGGGTAACCAAAGCGCTCCAACCCCCCATTCTGCTGCCAGTATTCCAGAAACCTGAAGCGCAGGTTATGCCCGGTATAATGAACCAGAAGAACTGAACAACTAAAAAGGGTTTGGTAAGGTGTATACTTAAAAACATGACAACACCTAGAAAAAAGTATTCACCCACATTTAAGTCTCAAAGAGTGCAAGAAGTGCTGGAAGGTAATAAAACCCTTACCCAGATAGCTTCTGAATATGGTATTCATCCGAATATGCTCACTAAATGGAAACAACTGGCTCTAAAAGGTCTGCCACAATCCTTTGATGAGCGTACTCAGAAGCAAATCGCGCTGCTGACCGCACAGTACGAACAAGAAAAAGAACAACTTTACGCCGAAATAGGTCGCCTGACTACACAGCTCAGGTGGTTAGAAAAAAAAAGTGAAGCAGGCTTTGCCCAGGTCGGTCAGATTAAGCCTAATCGAAACCCAAAAAGCTGAACTCTCACTCTCAAAACAAAGTGAGTTGCTAGGAATTAGCCGTTCCAGTTTGTACTACCGCTCAGTAGCACCAACCGAACGAGAAATTGAGCTCAAACACCGAATTGATGAGATTTACACCGTTTACCCTTTTTATGGATATCGGCGAATTCATCAACAATTACTGCGGGAAGGCAAGCACCTCAACCGCAAAACGGTGCAAAACTATATGCGGGAGATGGGGCTAGAAGCAATCTATCCTGGTCCTAATCTTTCGAAACGAGATCAAAAGCAGCGGGTATATCCCTATCTCTTAAGGAACCTGGCTATAACCAGACCCGCTCAGGTATTCGGTACCGACATCACATATATCAAGCTCAAACACGGTTGGCTTTATCTGGTGGCTGTCATCGACTGGTACAGCAGATATGTGGTAAGTTGGGAATTATCTGATACTCTGGAAATCGATTTTGTGCTTAGAACTACCGAGCGAGCGTTGGCGAAGATAAAACCGGAGATCTTTAACAGTGACCAAGGTAGTCATTTTACCAGTCCTAAATACACTGCTTTGATATTGGGCGCAGGTGTAAAGTTAAGTATGGATGGACGTGGGCGAGCACTAGATAATGTTTTCACCGAAAGGCTCTGGCGTTCCTTAAAATATGAGTGTGTTTATTTAGCACAATTTGAGAACCCCAAAGAAGCAAAGCTAGGGATTGGTGAGTATTTCGATTTCTACAATAATACTCGACCTCATCAGGCTTTGAAATATCAGACACCGGCTCAGGTTTATTTCAATACCGTGACACCAGTAATTATGTTAAAGAGCTAAAAAGAGTTACTAGCTATTTAACATTATTAGTTCTATAGAAAGGACTGTATCACTCCTTAACCAAGCTTTTATTTTTGTCTTGACAAACTGGGTCATTTCACGGTTTCAGGGAAATAACACTGCACATCTTTAGAATACGCAGTGTTATTGAGGACATCCGCCTTCTGGAAATCGGGGTCAACCGCCAAGGCTTCTCGGCGCAAGTCCTTGCCCAGAAGTCCAGCCAACACCTCGTACTTTGTACCAGCATTCTCAGGGTGAAGCTCAAGTCTGTGCCGCTCAAACCACTGGGTGAGGAATTGCTTACCCGTTTCAGGGTCGGTTTCCATTTGAGCGTCGGTGATGGGGTAGCCGTAGGTGGGCAGACCACCGTTGTTGCGCCAGTAGTCCAGAAACTTCCCGCTCACCGTATGTCCCGTCTCCGGGAAATATTGGCTTGCTTCCGCTGCTTGCGTGCTTATTACCGGAGTCAAAAATAAGCTCAAAGCCAGTAGCGTTACTGCAAAACCGCTAAATCTTAGTAACAGTTCAGACCAAAAGCTTGGGAAGGGGAGGATGCCCACAAAAAGTGTCAAGGAGTGCTACCAACAAATTTTCACCTTGCTTTTTCATGGTGGAAAGGTAGCCTCTTATCCGACAAAAGAAGCTGGCACCCTCCTGACTGCGAAAACAACCTGAAACTTTTTGTTGCACTTTAACCATCCGAATATCACGCTCGGCTAAATTGTTATCAAAAGGCACATCAAAACGGTAGGCAAACAGCAGCACTTGATGACGCTGTTTATCCAGCCGATCCAGTAAGTTCTTAGGCTTGCTCTGCCGGGGCTTGCCCCGTTTTCCACAAGGCCAGCCACCCTGGGGAGGAGGATTAGCTGCCAGACCCTGTGCGATCAATTGCTGGTAGCGCTCTTCGAAATGCGCTAACCGTGCACTGCTTAAACTGGTTTCAGACCTAGCCCTGGCGACTTCCACTTCTTCTTTCAAGTCCACAAGAAGGGTGGTGAACTCAGCCGCCCACGCCTGCTTGAGTTGTTCGTAGACAAAAGCAAGTTCCCTGAGATGATGGGCGTTACACAGACCGTGGGTACAGGCATAGCGCAGATAGTTAGACCAACCGTCGTGGATCGCTGCGCCCTGGAAAGCCGGTAAAATCCCAATCTCGTCTGTGGCTTTACTACCTCGCCGTAAATGGTGAGCATAGTGGGTTAAATGTGGTGTGCTGGCTACGTGCAACCAGTGGCGCTTGCCTTCTACGTACAACCCGGTTTCATCGCAATGTAACACTTTGACCTGGGTAAGCGCTGTCTTGATGGTTTTTTCTGGCTCAGCCAATTGCTCGTAGCACTCCGCTATCATATTGACCAAACTGCCGGGTGAAAGACTTTCGCTGTAGATTTCATTAAGTAGCTCGCACACCCGGGCATAAGGCAGCAGTTGATAAGTGATCAGGTAAACTGCCAGAGCCCGAAACCCAGGTCCGTATTGCACCCAATTCTTGACGGACTGCGGGAATTTGGCTTTGGTAACAGTCTGACAAGTAGGACACTTTTTGCTGTAAGTGCGGTGTTCGGTGACGTGCAGTTTGAGTTGAGTAGGCAGCTCAAAAACCTGACGAGGCTCGAAGTGAGGTAGCGCTGCTTCTTTGGTTAAGTCAGTCTGGCACTTTTCACAGGTGGTGGGCAGATGCGCAATCACTGCATCTGGGTTTTCGCTTTGTTTAAGAGCCTGACCCTCGTGACCAGGTTGACCACCCGGTTTCTTACCGCTGGATTTGCGCAAGCTGCGTTTTTTGGGCGAGCGCTTAAACTCGTCGGAAGAAGGCGGTTTGGAAGAATTATGGCTATCTTGAGAGAGCCGGGCTTCAAGGGTTTGAATTCGCTCTATCAGTTGGGTAACCAAGGCATCCCGTGAAGTCAGTTGTTCTCGCAATTGGGCATTTTCTATTCTAAGTTGTTCTAGTTCTTGCGCAGGTGTCATTATTTTAGTCTACCAGCCTCGTCAACTGACCCTGGCTGATTTGTTACAAATCTTACAAACTTCATCCCGTTCATCCTTAGCTCTCCCTGTTTATCTTATCTACCCAACCTGTCTTATTTGCGGTGGATTATCAGCGTTACGCCACCCTCCCGGCAGAAGGGGCGGTTTAGCCCACTGCCGCGCGGACCGAAGCCGAGCAAATCGCCTTCCCTTAGCCCCTTGCTCTCTCCGTCATCCATTCTTTCTCCGCCGATGTACACCCCGTTAGTGTTGGGAGCGCCCTCCACGCTACTGCTCACCACGCAGACTTCCCCCTGCTCCAGCTTGAAATGAGCGTGCTGTTTGGAAACTCCCTTTATCGCTTCAGGATTGGGCGCGCTCAGTTCCCAGCGTCGGGCGGCGTTGTCTGATGCCCAGAAGTACAGCTTGTCACTGCCGTAATTATCCAAGCCGCATTCAATAATCTTCTTCGAGTCGAGCGTAAGTCTGAGCCTGCCCGGGTTCAGTCCGTCCTTCACCTCCAACTCGAATGCCACTACCGGTTCAGGCTTGGGCAGTTCTTGCGGTGGCTCAGACTTGTTGGACGGTTCTACCGGTGGTACAGGGATTGGCGGAAACACAGGTGGGACTGTAACCGTTTCAGTCCGGTTACGGGTGGAAAGGTACAGGATTAACGCTGCCATAATCGCAACTCCGGAGGGTAGCGCCACCAACCCTACCTGCGCTTCCGCCGACACTCGGTCTAGCATGAAAGTGATATAAGCCAGCGCCAGCGCTGAGACCGCGATAAAATCCCCCAGCCTGAAACGCCACTGTCGCTTGCTGACCTTGCGCGGACGCGGGGAGTTGAAATGCGCCACAACCGCCAATTTGTTCTTCCGCTTTCTGACCAGCAGATAAAGCGTAATAACCGTAAGTAGCAGCGTTAAGGGTAAGCCGACTGCCAGAAAGAACCCCGGCACAGTCGTGGCTTTATCCTTGAGGCTGTTAAAGACTGCCAGCGATAGCCCGGTGGTCGCAATCAGTGGGCTGATTGAGCCAAGCTCGAAGCGATCTAGCCAGTGGCTAGTAGGAGATTGAGGTGGTAGTGGCGCAGGGGGTTTAGGCGCTTCCTTGACGGGCGGCTTTAGAGCTTCCCGCATTTGGCGGTGATTGTCTTTTTCATGCGCCAATAGCAGTTTGTCGGTCTCATTTTCCACCAGCAGCGTTATGCCAGCCTCTTGGTAGAATGATAACCCAGCCTTATTCAAATCAGCGCCCCTTTGCCTAATCAGTTCCTCAAACAGGCGCATAATTCCCTGCCTAGTGCTTTCATCCTGCCGCGCCATATCCGGGTCGAATTGCTGAAGCTGCAACGCCAACTCTTTGAATAGAGAAATAAACAGGCTATTGAACAGTTGCCTTACCGTCAGGTCTTCTAGTGAGGTCTCCTTCCCAAAAGCCCCGCGCTCATATTGGTCTCTTACATAGTTGTAGAAGCGGATGGCATCATTGACCTTTAGGGTATATTCGAAGCCGAAACGCAACAGACACTTTGCGCTATCCTGTTGGTATAAGGCGTTTACCAAGCTGATAGTTTTGAGAAAAGCGCTGACCTTAATGTAGCCGTTGCCATCACGGGTTTGCTCCCGCGAACGGTTCTGGGCTTCGGACAGTTCCTCCACTGCCCGCCCGTTTTGCAGCTTCAGCACCTTGCCATCGTCATCGCTAGGATCAATCCGCTTGTTGTCTTTGGGAATAATCCGCAAGAAGAGTCTAGTATCGTTGTAGTCCGTAAGAGTAGGTAAATTGTGTTCCATCTTTCTGAACGGCTCCTTATTCGGTAAAAAGCTCTGCTTGCTCGGTCTTTTCCAGCACTAGATAGGTATGCCCAACTTTTATCTCGAAACCGTGCGCTACCGCTCCCGGATTGATAAAATGGGGAGTGCCTTCGGCGATTTTCATCCAGCCCCCTTCCGGGTTGGAAATAAACGTCCCATTTCTGCTCACCTTGTTACTGTTATACTGCCCATCGTGCAGTTCAAACTGCCCATTGCGTTTGATTAACCAAGCGTGGTACTGGCTTACCTTGGGTTCGTTAATGATCAGGCGGCGGTGTTTATTTACTGTAACCGCTTCTCGCCCGATTTCCACCACCTCCCCTTCCTCCAGCGAGAACTCCAGCTTATCGAGGGGGATAGCATAACGGCTCTGGACGATGCGCAACCGATAAGCCGGTAACAGAGACTGGGATGGGGCCTGAGAATGCGATTGGAACTGGATTGATGGTTCTTCTTCCTCTCCCATATAAGGGGTATGCGGAGCCGCATCCTCTACTCTCACCAGCTTTAGTTGGATATTGTAACCGCACTCCAGCACTGCTTCTGGTCTAAGGGAATGCCATTTACTGGCAGCCAGCGTTTTACCGCCTTTGAGCGCCAAGTAGGTCGCCGGTTCGTGATAGACCTGAACCACCGAACCGCTCACCTTCATATATAGATGTACCTCTGCCAATTCCTTCAGAGGGATAGTGATACCACCGTAGATGTAGGAGGGCTTGCGTCCGATTTCAAGAGCGCGATCGTCAGCTTTCGTTACAGGCAAGGGGAAGACCTGCCCTTGCAAGCTGGCAGGGCTGAGCGCTACCAGTTGGAAACCGGAGAGGCTCATTTCTCCGGTAGGGATAGCTTGCTCTGGTTCATCGGGATAAGAGGGCGTGCCTTGGTTGAAGTCTGGCTGTTTCATAGGAAGATTCTCCTGCGATTGGCGCTTAGCTAAAGATTGGAACTACCTCAAGCAACTGCTCCTACTATATTAGGGAAGAAGCGGAGAAAAAGCGGGAAATGTCGCTAAAAATCTATTTGGAGTGTAACTCCTCATCCAAACGTCGGTAAATCTCTTGAAGCTCGGACTGTTCCTGCTCAGCGGGACCTTCGGAGCGGGCGAACTCGGACTCCCAAGCAACCGTTTGAGCGAGGGAGGGATTATTTAGCAGGCTGCGGCTACTGGCTTCCAGCGCTACCGAGAGGGTCTCATCGAGACTGGCGCCACGGGCAATCGCCTGTTCGAGGTCGTGCTGCATTCTGGAAAGCTCAGCCGGGCTGGCTCCCGACAGCATCGAAGCGGAGAGGTTGGAAAGGGATTGCCCGAAAGCGGTGGAGGCGCGCACCTGCTCACGGGTGAGGGAAAGGGTTTCGAGTTGGAGCAGATACTTCTCCCAGGCTTTGATCTGGGCGGTAGTCCAGAGGTAACGGCGGGAGATAAGCTCACACTGGGGTTGGTCGTCCATAGAGCGGGCGCGACGAGCCAAATCCCAATAGCGCTTCTGGTGCTGGCGGCACTCGGCGAGGTAGGAACGGATGCGGTTCAGTCCCTGCCGGAACTCGACCTCGCGCTCCTGCTCCTTCTTCTTGCGGTTGCCCTCAAACAGGTTCATGCCCTTACCCCTCTCTTTCTTGTGATTGATTAGCGCTGCCGGAACTTCTGGATACGGTTGTTGCCAGAATCTGCCACATAAACATTGCCCTGCTCATCCACCGCTACGCCTTCAGTAAAGTTAAACTGCCCATCCCCGCTACCGCTGCTACCCCATTTGCTCAACAGCCTGCCGCTTCCGTCAAACTTCTGGATTCGGCTATTTCCTGTATCGGCGACAAAGATATTGCCCCGCTCATCTACCGCTACTCTCCCGCCAGCGCTATCCCATTTGCTCAGGAACTTGCCATTAGTGTCAAACTTCTGGATGCGGTTGTTGTTAGCATCAGCGACAAAGACATTGCCCTGTCCATCTATTGCTATGCCATTGGGCCAGTTAAACTGCCCATCCCCGCTGCCCTTGCTATCCCATTTGCTTAGCAATCTGCCACTCCCGTCAAACTTTTGGATTCGGCTATTTCCTGTATCGGCGACAAAGACATTGCCCTGTCCATCTACTGCTATGCCATAGGCCCAACTAAACTGCCCATTCCCACTACCGCCGCTACCCCACTTGAGGAGGAACTTGCCATTAGTGTCAAACTTCTGGATAACGTCACCTGCGACAAAGACATTGCCCTGTCTATCTACTGCTATGCCAATTATTTCATTACCGCTGCTGCCCCATTTGGTCAGGAACTTACCGTTCTGATCAAACTTCTGGATGCGTTGGTTACCCCTATCGACTACAAAGAGATTACCTTGCCCATCAACCGCTATTCCTTCGGGATTGCTAAACTGCCCATCTCCATTATTTCCGCTGCCCCATTTGAGTAGAAATCTCCCATTGCTATCAAACTTCTGGACACGGTTGTTGTTAGTATCAGCGACAAAGAGATTACCCTGCCCATCCACTGCTATTCCAGTACCGCTGCTATCCCACTTGAGGAGAAACCTACCGTTCCCATCGAATTTCTGGATACGTACAGAATCAACCACATAAACGTTACCCTGCCCATCCACTGCTATTCCTCGAGGCCAGAGAAACTGCCCATCCCCTGTATTAAAGCTGCCCCACTTAAGAAGGAACTTTCCATTGTTGTCGAACTTTTGAATACGGTGGTTAGCCATATCAGCCACGTAGACATTGCCTTGCCCGTCCATTGCTACTTCTCTAGGGTCGTTAAACTGCCCAGCTTCATTTCCTTGACTACCCCACTTGAGGAGAAGATTACCCTTTCCATCGAACTTCTGGATACGATGATTGACAGAGTCAGTGACAAATACATAGTCCTGCCCGTCCACTGCAATACCATAGGGATCCCTAAACTGCCCATCGCCGCTGCCGAAACTACCCCACTTGAGGAGAAATCTACCACTTCCATCAAACTTTTGGATACGAGAGTTACCCCAATCAGCAACATAAATATTGCCTTGTCTATCTACTGCTATTCCAAAGGGAGCGCTAAACTGTCCACCTTCATTTCCTTGACTACCCCACCTAGAAATAAATTTGCCACTACCATCATATTTTTGAATTCTATTATTATCTTTATCGGCAACATAAACATTACCTTGCCCATCCACTGCTATTTCTGACGGGTTCTTAAGTCCGTTATAATTTCCCCCAATCTTCCATACGAAATCAACGTTATCAGCCTTGGGGGTTTTAATCTGCTTTCCCAATAGCCCCAGTAATACGTCATAGGGCGTACCGGCATTTTCGGGGTGTGACTCAAATCTAGCCCGTTCGAACCACTGCATTACATACACGTTCCCAGTTTCAGGGTCAACCTCTTTATGCTCCTCGCTGATGGGGTAGCCGAAGCGTTCCAAACCACCGTTCTGCTGCCAATACTCTAGGAAGTGGAAGCGCAGGTTGTGCCCGGTTTCAAGGAAGTACCACTGCACCTCTTTGGAATAAGCGTTGTTATAGAGGACATCCGCTTTCACGAAGTCGGGGTCAACCGTCAGCGCTTCCCGGCGCAGGTCTTTACCCAGCAACCCCGCCAGTACCTCGTACTTCGTACCAGCATTCTCAGGGTGTAGCTCAAGTCTGTGGCGCTCAAACCATTGGGTGAGGAATTGCTTGCCTGTCTCAGGGTCAGTCTCCATCTGCGCGTCGGTGATGGGGTAGCCGTAGGTGGGCAGACCACCGTTGTTGCGCCAATAATCCAGAAATTTCCCGCTCACCGTATGTTTGGTTTCGGGGAAATACTGGCTGGCTTCTGCCGCCAAAGCCGGGGCAAAATATCCAAAAAAGCTAAATGCCATTACCAGAATACCGAGCAAACAATATCTTAAAAGATTAGTGTATTTCATAAACTCCACTCTGACATTTAATTAGCGCTGCCGGAACTTCTGGATGCGGTTGTTGTTAGTATCAGCGACAAAGACGTTACCCTGCCCGTCCACCGATATTTCTGTGGGATCGATAAACTGTCCGTCCACATTACCGTAACTACCCCACTTGGTTAGAAACTTGCCGTTCTTGTCAAACTTCTGGATGCGATGATTGCCAGAATCAACCACAAATACATTACTTTGGTTGTCCACTGCTATTCCATTAGGTTGGTTAAATTGCGCGTCCTCGCTACCCCAACTACCCCATTTGGTCAAGAACCGGCCACTGCTATCAAACTTCTGGATACGGTTATTCCCGGAATCGGCAACTATGACGTTACTTTGTCCATTTACTGCTATAGCACCCAAATCGGAAAATTGCCCATCGCCTTCACCTTGACTACCCCAATTAGTTAGAAACCTGCCGTTCTTGTCAAACTTCTGGATACGGTGGTTATTAGTATCAGCGACGTAGAGATTACCCTGCCCGTCCACCGCTATCCCAGAAGGATTGAGAGCAAATTGCCCATCTCCACAACCATAGTAACATCCTCCCCACTTTAGAAGGAATTTACCACTTTCATCAAACTTCTGTATATTATTTTCATCCGCTATATAGACATTACCTTGCCCATCAAGTGCAATTCCCCTAAGATTGACAAATAACCCATCTCCTTTGCCAAAACTGCCCCATTTGGTTAGAAACCTGCCGTTCTTGTCAAACTTCTGAATGCGCTTGTTCCAGGTATCAGCGACGTAAAAATTGCCCTGCCCATCCACTGCTATTCCCTCAGGATAGTTAAACTGTCCGTCCGCAATAGCCTGACGACCCCATTTGAGGAGGAAATTGCCGTTTCCATCCAACTTTTGGATGCGATCATTCCAAGAATCAGCAACATAGACATTCCCTTGATCATCCACCGCGATTCCAGTAGGAGAATTAAACTGTCCATTCTCACCACCGTAGCTACCCCATTTGGTTAGAAACTTGCCGTTCTTGTCAAACTTCTGGATGCGATGGTTGCCAGAATCAGCGACATGGAGATTGCCCTGCCCATCCACCGCTATTGCAGTAATTTCCCCGCAATCCCACTTGAGGAGGAAATTACCGTTTCCATCAAATTTCTGGATCCTACCATTATAAGTGTCACCGATAAAAATATTGCCCTGCCCATCCACCGCTATTCCTTTTGGAAACCAAAACTGTCCATCTCCATTACCTCCGTTTCCCCATCTAGCTAGGAATTGACCATTCTTGTCAAACTTCTGGATGCGATGGTTATTAGTATCAGCAACGTAGACATTGCCCTGACTATCCACCGCTATTCCCTGAGGAGAATTAAACTGTCCATCTCCATTACCTCCGTTTCCCCATCTGGCTAAAAACGTCCCATTGCGGTCAAACTTCTGGATACGGTGGTTATTAGTATCAGCAACGTAGACATTGCCCTGACTATCCACCGCTATTCCCTGAGGAGAATTAAACTGTCCATCTCCATTACCTCCGTTTCCCCATCTGGCTAAAAACGTCCCATTGCGGTCAAACTTCTGGATACGGTGGTTATCAGTATCAGCAACGAAGACATTACCTTGCCCATCTACCGCTACTCTTCTAGGTTTTTTTAAATCGTTAAAGTTATTACCCCCAATTTCCCACATGAACTCGACGCTGCCAGCCTTGGGGGTTTTAATTTGCTTTCCCAGTAGCCCCAGCAGTATGTCATAGGGTGTATTAGCATTTTCAAGATGTGACTCAAATCTCGCCCGCTCGAACCACTGCATTACATACACATTGCCTGTCTCTGGGTCAATTTCACTATGTTCCTCGCTGATGGGATAGCCGAAGCGTTCCAGTCCACCGTTCTGCTGCCAATACTCTAGGAAGTGGAAGCGCAGGTTGTGCCCGGTTTCAAGGAAGTACCACTGCACCTCTTTGGAATAAGCGTTGTTATAGAGGACATCCGCTTTCACGAAGTCGGGGTCAACCGTCAGCGCTTCCCGGCGCAGGTCTTTACCCAGCAACCCCGCCAGTACCTCGTACTTCGTACCAGCATTCTCAGGGTGTAGCTCAAGTCTGTGGCGCTCAAACCATTGGGTGAGGAATTGCTTGCCTGTCTCAGGGTCAGTCTCCATCTGCGCGTCGGTAATGGGGTAGCCGTAGGTGGTTAGTCCACCGTTGTTGTTCCAGTAGTCCAGAAACTTCCCGCTCACCGTATGCCCCGTCTCAGGGAAATATTGATTAGCTTCTGCTGCCAGCGCCGGGGCAAACGGATTGAAGAACAAACTCATCGCTAAAGCTACCAGCCCAATCAACCCTGCTCGTATCAGCTTTATCCGGTTCTCCATCACCTGCGCTCCTTCATCACGTTATCCGTTTATGCCGTCTTCTTGATTGTAGTCTGCCTTTTTCGCCTTTTGAGAACCTGTCGCTAAAATTCTTTTCGGTGTTTCATTATCATGCTTACACTACTCTCACTCTTTAGGCTTCAACCTTAAGCCCTGAAACCACACCTCCAGATAGCACTCTGCCGACCCATCCCACCCCTCTATCCCTATCTCCAACGGGAAATGCTCCTCCGGTTGCCCAAACTCCTGCTCCATACTTCTTAACCCTCTGGCTTGCCCATCAAACTCCAGTTGCCCCACGTGCAGCGCTGCCCCTTTCCCATTTCTCAGGCTCAAATTCATCCGCCTACCCGTCGCAAAGCTGCGGATTGCAGTGGGAGCTGAAAGCCTAACCCTCACCTGCTCCTCATACACCCTTCGCCCAAATGCGCTCAATTCCTCGCTCCATTCCAATCGGTGGGTAGCCTGCTCGAAAGTGAGCGGGAAGCGGTAGGGTGGCGTGGTTTCTTCTCTGGCGCTGCGCCGCTTAAGCTCATCATAAAATCGCCGTCTGGTCTCCACCCACCTTTGCTCTGGATTTCCAGTATTGCGCTGCCTTTGCGCCTTGCGCTTGAGCACCTCATACCGCAGCACATCCCCGTACAAATAAAAAAGGTCTTGCCAGATCGCTTTAGCCTGTTCTTCTTCCGGCGGATAATGTCCCAACCGCAGCAATTCCACCAACCAACGACTGCGTAACTCATCTTGCCCGGAATACTGCTGGAAAAGTTCGCCGGACAAGAACTCTGCCAGCGGGTCACGCCTCGAGAGGGGTGGAAAACCTTCCAGCCTGGCACGGTTCAGCCGAAAATGCCCCAATTGACGAGGGTTTTCTTCCAGCAACTCTAAATCCAACAGAACTTGGTGCGCCGCGTACAACTTGGCAGGCGCAATGGCATACTTCCCCTTCTTCCTTAACTCGATACGCCCTTCCTCGGTCTCCCTTAACTCACCTTTCCGCAAAATCTCCCCCATCTCGGTGGAAGTAGCATTGTGGTTGGAGAAAACATTGATAGTCAGACCGAAGTAATGATTGAGCAAGCGTTTGGGTAAAGCCAAGTTCTTTTCGCCTCTGAGCGCTTGAATCCAACCGTTCCTGATATAGCTCAAGGGCTTCAGGATACCTTTTGGCTGCAAAGCGGCATAATTCTCAATCACAAACTGGGAATAGTGACCGGTGAGGGCAGAACCTTTGTTGAGCAAGCCTTTATTTTCTGCTTTACTGATAATATCTCCCACATCCTGCCGACCAACCCCACTCAACTCGACCAGTTCAGGAGTGTTAGTCTCAAAAGAACCGGGGGGATTAGCCCGCCAAGCGAGTTGGCGCTCCTTTTCGGTGGGCAAGGAAAGAATCTCCAATCTGGTTTTAGCTGCCAGATAGAAAATAGTGTCCCACAGATCGATTTCGTTGGCAGTCAAACAGGCAAAAGCCTTGGGCAGCCGATAATGAGTGGGTTCGAACTGAGCTTGGAAATATTTGGAACTGTCCTGCGATCTCATTGCGGACTCCTGAGTTACGGCTTAGGCTGGAGCGTAACGCCTTGCAACTTGCTATCGAGCCAACGGTCAATCAGCTCCTTCTGAAAGCGCCAGACCCTGCCAATTTTGATGGCAGGGATTTTATGATCCTGTGCCAGCCGGTAAACCGTATTCTTGTTAAGCTGAAGGTACTCGGCAAGTTGGTCAATGGTTAGGAGTTCATTGGTCATAGCAGCATCCTCACTCCGGCAGTTGGAACTTGCCCAACTGCATAACTAGGAAACTATTAAAATCTGATAAGAAGTAACGCCGAAAGACAAAGAAGTTAAATGCGTGCGATTGGATAAGTAAAGGCAAGCGAACCGAGGTTGGTAGTAAACAGTGGCATGAGATAGCTTGCAGTATATCCAATTACGTAACTTTAGCTATTATCCTAAACCAACATTACTAAAAAGATTAATATATGTAGTAAACAGGTAAACATTTTCTGAATATTTAAATTATTTGAGATAACAGGAAGGGAAGGCAACGTCAAATTGGGTCTAACGGGTTTGAAAATGGTCATAAGTTAGTGGAAAGGAGAGAAGTGGAAGGTAAAATAGACAAACGTGCAGGAAATATTTTTAGCGACACTTTTGAGTAGCAGGAATAAATCGGGTTACACTAGAAGTAAAATGTGTTTGTTGAGAGTTAGGGATACTTTACTCAAGAGAAGCTATATTGGTGCGATAAATTCAAAGCAATAATTGACCTGATTATACTAGAGTAGCGGTCGGGGAAGGCAGGATAAATATGAATCTAAAGCGTAGGGCAATTCGTTTTGGTTTGTTTACAATCGTATTGTTGTCGGTAAGTATGTTCTTTAATCCCTTTGCTCCGGCGTTGGCAGCGGAAGCAAGCCAATATTTCCCTGAGACGGGACACACGGTGAGCGGGAAGTTTCTGGACTACTGGCGCAACAACGGTGGACTAACCACCTACGGCTACCCCATCACCGACGCGCAGATGGAGACTGACCCTGAGACGGGCAAGACCTTCCTCAC
This sequence comes from Candidatus Chlorohelix allophototropha, assembly GCF_030389965.1. Classification (NCBI taxonomy): domain Bacteria; kingdom Bacillati; phylum Chloroflexota; class Chloroflexia; order Candidatus Chloroheliales; family Candidatus Chloroheliaceae; genus Candidatus Chlorohelix; species Candidatus Chlorohelix allophototropha. The sequence goes on along the minus strand of NZ_CP128401.1, from coordinate 339,622 downwards.
CCAGTGGTTTGAGCGGCACAGGCTGGAGTTACACCCTGAAAACGCTGGTACGAAGTACGAGGTACTGGCGGGACTACTGGGCAAAGACTTGCGTCGGGAAGCGTTGGCGGTTGACCCCGATTTCCTGAAAGCCGATGTGCTTTTCAATACTGCCTATTCCAAAGATGCGCAGTGGTATTTCCCCGAAACCGGACATAACCTACGCTTCCGCTTCCTAGAGTATTGGCAACAGAACGGAGGATTGGAACGCTTCGGCTACCCCATCAGCGAGGAGCATAAAGAGGTTGACCCTGAGACTGGCAACGTGTATGTGATGCAGTGGTTCGAGCGGGCTAGGTTTGAGTCTCACCCTGAAAACCAAAGACCCTACGAGGTGCTGCTGGGATTATTGGGTAAACAAATTAAAACCCCTAAGTCTGGCAATGTTGAGTTTGTTTGGAAGATTGGTGGAATTGCTTATAACGGGCTTAAAAAGCCCAATGGAGTAGCGGTAGATAAAAATGGCAATGTCTATGTAGCCGATACTGAAAACAATCGTATCCAGAAGTTTGACGGGAATGGTAACTTCCTGATCAGGTGGGGTAACCAAGGTAGTGGGGAAAGTCAATTTAACTACCCCAACGGAATTGCAGTGGATGGACAGGGCAATGTTTATGTCGGTGATAATAATCGGATTCAGAAGTTTGACGGGAACGGCAAATTCCTACTCAAGTGGGGTAGCTATGGTAGCGGGGATGGACAGTTTGTAAGCCTTTATGGAATTGGATTAGCCGTGGATACGCAAAACAATATCTACGTTGCTGATAGCAATAACCATCGGATTCAGAAGTTTGACGGGAATGGCAAATTCCTGCTCAAATGGGGGAGCAAGGGTGGCGGAGAAGGACAGTTTGACAATCCATATGGAATTGCAGTGGATGGGCAAGGGAATGTTTTTGTAGCCGATACCGCAAATAATCGGATTCAGAAGTTTGACGGGAACGGAAGCTTTTTGTTCAAATTTGGTAGTCAGGGCAGCGGGAATGCTCAGTTTGTGCGCCCTTGGGGAGTTTCAGTGGACGGACAAGGGAATGTATATGTGGTTGATTCTGGTAACAATCGAATCCAGAAATTAGATAAAAACGGGAAATTCTTGCTCAAATGGGGTTCTCAGGGAAGTGATGCTGGGCAGTTTAGCAACCCCTATAAGATAGCGCTTGATGTGCAGGGCAATGTATTTGTGGCAGATAATGATAACCATCGGATTCAGAAGTTTGACGGGAATGGCAACTTTCTGCTCAAGTTTGGTAGTCAGGGTAGCGGAAATGCTCAGTTTGTGCGCCCTTGGGGAATTGCAGTGGATGGGCAAGGGAATGTATATGTGGTTGATTCTGGGAACAGTCGAATCCAAAAGTTTGATGTGAGCGGGAGATTCTTGCTCAAGTGGGGTACTCCGGGAAGTGGCGATGGACAGTTTGCTACTCCTTATGGAGTTGCGGTGGCTGGACAAGGGAATGTTTTTGTAGCCGATACCGCAAATAATCGGATTCAGAAGTTTGACGGGAATGGTAACTTCCTGATCAAGTGGGGTGGCAAGGGTAACGGTAATGGGCAATTCAACCAGCCCCATACAATAGGTTTAGATGGGCAGGATAATATCTATATCGCTGATTCGGGTAATATTCGGATCCAGAAATTTGACGCGAGCGGGCAGTTTTTGACTAAATTGGGCAGTTTTGGTAATGGAGATGGGCAGTTTTTCTCGCTTGGCGGCATAGCAGTAGATAGGAAAGGAAATGTTTTTGCCTCGGATTCTGGGAACAACCGCGTTCGTATCCAAGGGTTTGATAGCAGTGGAAAGTTTCAACTTAAGTGGGGTAGCGAAGGTAGCGGAGATGGGCAGTTTCAATCTTCTATAGGTGTAGCTGTGGACGGGCAGGGCAATGTCTTCGTATTGGATACCGCCAATAGTCGCATCCAGAAATTCCGGCAGCGCTAGGCTTCGGGATTTCCCAAACCCACAGTCTCTACTGCCCGGCTCGAAGTTAGCGCTTTGAGCCGGGTTTTCCTTTTACCCCCCTACATATTTTTAGCGACACTTTCCGCTACCTCCCAAGCAACCCAAAAGTTTAACCCCGAAATCACTTCAGAGACGCAATATTTGCTAACATTTTGTCAGCGGCATATTCCGTTCATTTTTCTTTCAAGAGGGTAGCCTCGTGACCAAGCTCAGCAACTTTCAGTTCCCTAAGTGAGGTAGCGAGGTTAAAGCCGTTAGATTTCAACGTGCGCCGACAGATATTAACAGGAGAATACCATGCCGGAGAATGAAAAGTTTCAACCCGAACAGCCCAAACCCTACCAACCTTTCCCTGTCCTCCCCAATTCGAGGAGGGAACAAGCCACTGACAAAATGCCACCACCCCCACCTAAAGGGCTGGTAGAAGGTCGCTACTCTCTGCAACAACTACTGTGCGCCAGCGGAGATAATGAGGTGTGGCTAGCTTCAGAGGGGAATCGCACTCTAGCGCTGAAACGGGTCAAACCTTACCGCACCTTTCGCAGTTCCCAGCAATACCGCTTAGCTGGATACAGATTAGAGCGGGAGGCGGTATTGCTGCAACGCTTGGAAGGCTGTTCCCATATTCCGGCGTTATGGGGCTATGTCATTGAGGTAGAGGGACGAAATTATCTGGTAATGCCCTATTACGAAGGAGAGTCACTTCAGGAAAAGCTGGAGCAGCGCGGTCGCCTACCGGTATCGCAGGCTTGCCGAATTGCCCTCGACCTTTGCGCTGCACTGGAGTACGTCCATGCCAAAGGGATAATCCACCGCGATCTCAAGCCCTCACATGTGTTATTGGCTGCCAATGGAAAGGCGCTGCTCTCAGGGTTTGGTTCTGCCCTCCTGCTTACGGGAGAGGCTGAAAATGATGCGGAAGCGCTTGAAACCCCACTTGAAGCAACCCTGAATCATCCCGGTTCAGCCGAGTACATGTCCCCGGAACAGGCAAGGGGCGAAGGATTGGACGGACGCAGTGACCTGTATTCGCTGGGTTTGCTGCTGCACCTGATGCTGACCGGAAGCCCTTACCGGGCAGGACAGGGAGTGCAAATACGCGCTACCAACCCGGCAGTACCGCTTGCGCTGGAGCAGGTCCTTGCCAAAGTATTGCAGGAGAAACCTTCTCGGCGCTACCCGAATGCTGCCGCGCTGGAAGGGGCTATTCGGAAAGCGCTGCAACCTCACCGCTCTCGGGCAGGGGTGGCGGTAATATTGGTAGCGCTGTTAGCATTACTCATAACCCTGTTTGGTCTGAGCGGAATATTCTTAACCCAACCCGCGCCCACACCGTTTGGTGAAATGCTTACTACCATTCCGGCGGAAAAGAGCGTCATCACCACCAGTTCTGCGCTAACAAGCCCAAGCCCTGCAACGATCTCAGCCACTACTTCACCACTTTCCCCTATCCACACTCTTGCCAGAACCGCGCTTACCCTAGTACCTACTGTCACGCCCCTACCTACATCTACTCCTGTTATTCCGACTCCAACCCCGCTTCCAACGCCACTGGTCAGTAATGGGACTTTCAGTCGCGATTGGCAGCAGGGCTGGAACAGAGCCAGCGGGGAAGATTTGGGCGGTAAGAACGAGATAACCACCCTGCAATATCCCGCGATTGGGGGCACTGCGCTGCAACTGGAGCATAGCGGGCGGACTTATATGGCATTGTACCAGACGGTAAAGGTGGACAATTTCAGGTTGAGCTTTGGGGCGCAATTGGCGGGCTACACCACCACCAACGGACTATTTAGGGATTCGAGCGGAATTGCGGGGTTAGTTCTGAATTTCTACTACGAACTGCCGCAACAGGCGGACTTGAACCGCCCTGCCGGGACGCTGGCATATGTTACGGGCAGCAAGTTTGAGAACGGCAAGGGCTTCGGGCTGTACCCACTGACAACTTCGGCAAGAAGTGGGACGGTCGCGGTGCGAGGGTTTGAGGTGAAAGGGCAGAGCCTTTCCATACCGAATCTGGAAGAGGAAGTGCGGCGGCAGTTACCCGTGCTGGAGGGAAACCGGGTGAAAACGGTGACAATCTCTCTGTTCACGGGAGGTAGCAGCAAGTGCAAGGAGAACGAGTGTATTGCCCGCTTGTATGCCGGGCAAATCACTCTCGCTCCCCTCTCCAAATCCTGAAATAGAGGAAATCCCGAAAGCTTAACGCTGCCGGAATTTCTGGATTCTGCTATCCAGGACAATTACATTAAGGTTAGTATCAACTGCAAATTTGGGATATCCAATCTGACCATCACCATCTGTATGCGGTATATTAAACAAGATCGTATAGTTACCATCTTGAGTGTATTTGCTTATTGTTTGTTCTGAACCTTTTGAGGTATAGACATAAAAATTGCCTTTTTTATCTGTTGCATAATTAAAGAGATGATCAGCTGTAAACTGCCTAATTATGCTTCCATTAGTATCAATTACCTGGATGAGTCTTGGGTTTGACCCGGTATTGATTACATAAAGGTTTCCATCGGATCCAGTAAGAACTTCTGGTTCGTTAAAATTTCCTACCAACTCCCCTAAATATTGGCCATCTCGGGAGTATTTCACAATCTTCTTTCTTTCAGGTGAAAAATATAATATTCCCGAACGATCAGTTGCAATGTATCCAGCAAAATAGGTTGTGCCTGTGATATCCCAGCTACGTATTAAATTTCCATTCGAGTCAAAGACTTTAACCTTTTTTCCATCCGGTATAAATAAATTTTCCTCGTTATCAACAATGAAGTTAGTGAGGTAGCAACTTTCGATAAAAGTTGTTCTTTGCGAAAGAAATTGGCCGTTATTTGCAAATTTTTTCAGCCTATAAAACTCATTTGTACTACAACCTGCATTTGTATCGTATACATAGATATTATCTTTATTATCGATAAAAACATTTTGTAAGTTTTGGAATCTATCAGGTTCAAGCCCGGTCGTTCCCCATTGAGATTGAAATTTATCATTACTGTCAAATCTTTGTATCCGACCGTTATTAGTAGACAAACACCCTCCCCTCCCGCATGAATAGGAAGAGTCGAGAATAAACCTATTTCCTGTATTATCAATGGCCATATCGGTAAGTAGATTAAACTGTCCGGGGTTGGATCCCTTTGAACCAATTTTGCCAGTAATCTCACCATTTTGATTGAATGTAAAGAGGTTATTTATTTCATCACCAACATATATTGAATTGGTTTTATCTATCACGATTAAGACAGGAAGCCAGAGGCCTTGGGAGGCGCCATCAAAAGTTTTCAGGTATCTACCATTACTATCAAATTTCAATACCCTACTATTAGCACTTCTATCATTAAGATAGACATTATCCTGATTATCAACAGCAATTAAATCATGCCCGTACTTATCCGGTACGATCCATTCCCCCCAGGTAAATACCGTTGGGGCTAATTTTCATTATTCTAGAAGCTGTATAGTCATGGTTAACATCCAAGCGATAAAGAATCCCATCCTGCGAAATTGCAATGTTAGACGATCTTGTAAAGTCCGAATAATTACCGCCATATGCATTAATACTACCCAAAAATTTACCATCTGCTGAAAACTTTTGAATTCTGGGTTTTGTAGTTGTGCTAAAGTCTCCAGGATCAAGGGTAAATATTAAATTCTCAGGTGAGGCGACTACCTTCGTAACATTTGTAAACTGGCCATCACCATTTCCTTTATAACCCCATTTAGTAATAAGCCGACCGTCTCTATCAAATTTAACAATTTGATAATTTCCGGCATCTGCTACATAAACATTACCATTCGTATCAGTGGTTATGGAGCGTGCCCCTTTGATATCTCGATAAGAAGTCCCTTTTTTCCACATAAATTCAAATTTACTTTTAGGGGATTTAAGCTGGTTTCCCAGAAGACCAAGTAATACATCATAAGGGGTACCCAAATTTTCAGGATGGTATTCAAACCTGGCCCTCTCAAACCATTGCATTACGAATATCTGCCCGGTTTCCGGGTCAATTTCCCGGTGTTCCTCACTGATAGGATAGCCAAAACGCTCTAGTCCACCATTCTTCTGCCAATAATCTAGGAAGCGGAAGCGCAGGTTGTGTCCGGTTTCGGGGAAGTACCATTGCGCATCTTTGGAATAGGCGGTATTGAAAAGCACCTCCGCTTTCAGGAAATCGGGGTCAACCACCAACGCTTCCCGGCGCAGGTCTTTGCCCAGAAGTCCAGCCAACACCTCGTATTTCGTACCAGCATTCTCCGGGTGCAGTTCAAGCCTGTGCCGCTCAAACCACTGGGTCAGGAATTGCTTGCCAGTTTCAGGGTCAGTCTCCATCTGCGCCTCGGTGATGGGATAGCCGTAGGTGGGCAGTCCCCCATTGTTGCGCCAATAGTCCAGAAACTTCCCGCTCACAGTATGCCCGGTTTCTTTGAAATACTGGCTCTCCTCCGCAAATAGCGGGGTCAACACCGGATTGAACAATGTGCTTAGTAGTAATGTGGCAAACAATAAGCCAATTATCCCCTGACGCTTCCCGCTTCTCATTGCAGCTTCCTCCCTTTTGCCCAAGGCTTCCAATCAACTTTCGATTCCTTTTCCACCTGTTACAGAATAATACAAATCTCAACCGCTGTGTAAAACTGTCACTAAAAATCTTTTCTACCTACGTTAAATGCTTGGGGTAAATAAAACTGGACGCAAGGTTTATAGCCCTGCGCCCAGCTTAGAGGTTAGCCGTGTATTGGAGGTGTAGCCGAACCTCCTCCATCCGCTACCACTTGGGTAATAGAAGAGGAAGGGTTCACGGCTTGGGGGTTCGTGGGGTTACCCGCCACTACTTGTAGGGTCAGTAAAACTAGCGCTGCCAGCGCGAGCGCTTTGCGAGAGATTCGCTTGATCGCGTTAGATTGGGTAGACATCCAGACTCACCTCCATAAGGTAAGCTATGGTGGCTAAACTCAATTCCTAATCAGCTTTAGTCCGGGTTGGGGAGCAGTCTCTCAATTCCCCGGATGTGTTCCGATAGGTTTTGCTTTAGTCCCCGATTACTTGCCGAGCGCCAGCGCGAGTTACCTCGTAGGCGCGACAAAAGCGAAGGGTCTGGAAGTATTGACCGATAGTTACCGGCTATGGCAAAGAAAGAAAGTTGGGAACAAAGCTTGGTGCAAAAGCGCCGGTTGCGATAATGGGTGGGTAGTAAGCTTTCTAGTAGAAATGATACTGGAGGAAAGGGGGTAGGCGGATATTTGTCTCTAATATTCCTTAGCGGTAGAAAGTATGTGGAAAGTGTCGGGAAAAATCTTTGCCGGAGGGAAGGGAGAGCTGAAATGTAGTGATGCTGAGGGAGAATCAGTAGGAAGGTGTAGCACCTCTGTAACAAGCTGGTTAGCCGGTGTTTTGTATAGTATTTTCCGGCAAACAGTGCAGTAGGTCTGAAAGCCAGCCATTATTAGCCAAATCGGCAAAAAAGCCTCATGCCACGAAGCCATATTAGGCGGCTTGTGAGTGAATTAGGCAAGATAGCTGCTCTCAGTGAAATAGGCGGGCTTAAAACGGCTTGTAATGCGTGGCTACTTTTAAGGCTTCGCAATAGGCTAGATAGCTCTAGTATTTTACAACTGAAAGCAGTAATAGCGGCTTATCGTTCTTTGCTGGAAATATTAGTGGTGAAAAGGGAATGGATTAAGATGATCGGAAAGGCAAGGAAGGTCAGGCTGAATAACCTGGTCGAAAATTATTTGGATCGGTAAGAACCCAATCCATCAGAACTATAGAACAAGCTTACTGACCCGGCGCAGCGCAGCAATGTTTTCTGTTATAAAACCTCCATAAATACTGCGAAAATCCCATAATGTAGCGTTTTTGCCCCCGTTTGTACCAGATTTACACCCGAAAGTACCCGGAATTACCCCCTCCATTTTTAGGAGATTTGAACTTACAAATGGTTAGCATGCGGTGAATTAACCGTTCATTGTGTACGAAATTACCGGTTCAAAATAATTGTCCTGCTTTGTCTGAGCGTCAAACTAAAAATCGCGCCCCATAGCGCTGGCACGACATTTGCACAGGATAGCCTGCCCGACCTCCAGCACCAGCAACTGCTTTAGGCTCGCGCTCCTGTCCATAAAGCCACCAATCCCTTGTTTAGCCCACAGAAGCAAAGCGCTAACCTCTCCACTGATTCACATATCCCAAATCCTGCCACCTCAACTAGCGTAACCCTCCTCTCCCTTTTCTCTCCTCGCTATTAACACACTGCTAGTCAGCGCCATTAGAGGGCGCTTTGAAACAAGAGTTGAATAGAGAGAGAAAACACTCCCCTAAAGCCGCACCCACCAGCGCAAGTCGCTTCTCTCTCTTTCTGTAAGGGATAGGGTGAAGGGTGGGAAGCCGTCAGTCACAGTACAAAATCTGCAAGCCACCGGTTGGAGCGTATCGCCGCAAAGAGTAGTGAAAAGAGTGTGGTGGAAAGTGGAAAGGCGAAATATGGCACGTCCGCGCAGGGTGCGGGGCAAAAAATTGGTGGAAATCAATTTGGATACACAATATCACTGCCTGCTACGTGTTCCATTAGTTGTCGCATCAGATCACCAGCTTCTGGATCGTGCAGAATCTTGAAAGCTACATCGCTGCTATTCTGCACTTGGGCGCTCATACCTATCAAGTGGCGCTCTGGCAAATTTAAATCGAGCAGTTTAGCTTTTTGCGCTAGCATATCTCGGATCAGTTGCAGGAAAGCCACGTCCCCAACCTCATCGGAGACGGTTATCTTGAGCATCCCGAACTGCTGCAGCCTGCCGCTAGCCTCACTGCCCGTTTCTCCCAGCAATTGCCGGGTTTGGCTGGCGTGCTTCTGCTGCGACCGCTCCCAAGCTGCATAAGCTTCAGCGATTACGTTGTCGATTTCGATCAGTTGCTTTCGGACCATGGCATCGAAATCCCCTAGATACTTCTGCTGCCACTCGGTGGAGATGCGCCTAATCTCGCGGGAAACGGTGGCTTGCGACACGCCCAGTTCAGCGGCAATGCGAGCTTGCGACCAACCCTTAATGTACAATTCACCAATCTTAATCCGATCATGCAAGATATGCCCTTTGGTGCGGTGTGTTTGCCCGTGCCGTGTCAAAACTAGCAACTCCTTTCATAGAACAAAACATCTTACCCAAGTGTATTATAACGTAACCAACCGTAGGGACTACTAGTAGCTTATTATGCCACCGCCAAGTAGTTACTCGTGGGATCAATTTGTAATATAATCATACCATAAATAGTACGTATGTTCTTCGCGGTTTGCACCGGAAATGTCTTTTGGAGTTAAAAGCTGGAATCGAGGCGCAAATGGAAATCGACTTGGAGAAAATCCGAACTGATGGCGGCTCTCAGACCAGAGCCTCTCTCAGTGAGTTTGCAATCGGGGAGTACGCCCTAGCAATGCAAAACGGGGACAGCTTTCCCCCCGTTGTAGTTTTCTTCGATGGCTCAGACTACTGGTTGGCCGATGGCTTCCACCGTTATAGCGCTGCCCTCAGCGCCGGGATAACTAGCCTGCCAGGAGACTTCCGAATGGGCACGCGCCGGGATGCTATTCTCTATTCGGTTGGCGCCAATACTACCCATGGTCTCATGCGAACCAACGCCGACAAGCGCAGAGCCGTTGAAACCCTCCTGTTTGATGCGGAATGGCAGCAGTGGAGTAATGTCGAAATAGCCCGTAGGTGCGCTGTTAATGAAATAACGGTTAGAAGAATGCGGGATGAGGTATCTTCGACAATGTCGAAGATAGAAGATACATCCCGTCTTGCCACTCGCAACGGCACCACCTACCGGATAAATACTGCCAATATCGGCAAGATGCTCAATAGCCCGATAGCAGATGATCCGCAGGAGCGGAAGGAATTCTTGAGATTGGTGCCAGCTCTCCAAGGGCGGGTAGCCGAACTGCTCTCCAGTGGAGCAGCTCCCTCGGTGCGGGAAGCCCGCAGAGCATTGGAGCGGGAAGAGCTTGAAGCGACACCCACCCCCATTATGCCTGCTACTTGTATGGTAGAGCATCGGGATAATATTCTCCATGTGGCTGATGGCAGCGTGGACTTGGTGCTGGTTGACCCACCCTACAATATAAGCGGGGGAGGCAAGCTTACCAAAGTGGGCGATACCGTAATCCCGGCAGATTTCGATGGCAACGAGAATTGGGATACCGTTCCCGAATATATCTTCAAACAAAAGCTTATGGAATGGACCTCCGAATGGGCGCGGGTACTCCGTCCCGGCGGTTCGCTGCTCGTTTTCACCGACCGGGCGCTGGTGTCGCAGCTCTGGGAAACAATGGTGCGCTATTCCCTGGCGCCCAAGAACATCATTACATGGGTAAAAACCAACAGCGCCCCAAACGGACTGATGCGCCGCAACCTGATCAGCTCCACCGAATTCATCCTTTGGGCAGTAAAACCCGGGGCACGTTACACCTTCAACGAGGTGCCGGGCTGGGATCGGCGTAATGTGATTCAGACCAATATCATCTCGGCGCAGGAGAAGGTTGATCATCCCACCCAAAAGCCGGTTTCACCACTGTTAACCAACCTGATCCAGTTGACTACCCACCCCGGCGATCTGGTACTCGACAACTTTGCCGGCTCCGGCAGTACCGGAGTGGCAGCGCTTAAATTGGGGCGTAGGGCTCATTTGATTGAGCAAAACGCTTACTATGTGAAACTCGCACGGGAGAGACTGGCTGGAAACAGGCGGCAAACTGTTTGATTGGCTTGAGCTAGCCTGATCTGTTTTCCCCACCTCGGCATTGCTAGCGCGTGGGTTTTGAGCTAACCCTGTACGAGCAAATCTTACCGGAAAAAGCGCTTTCCAGATTAGGTCAACCTAGCTGCACCACCAAGTAGCAGACCGGTCAGTTTCTGAAATCCCTGACATTTTCCTGAAGAAATCCCCGACAGCTTCTTGGCTGTAGATTGCGGTTGTCAAGACCCAATATTCCGGGCTAAAAATGCATCTGAATTTAACCCACTTTTTTAAGAAAAAGCTCCAGGCAGTGGCCTGTCGCACGCTGGCGTTCGCACAAAAGCCAAGCTTTTGCGCTCAACCAGCTCTTATTAGGCTGAAATAATCTTAGCCTCTTGAAATCTTTAAGAACCAGTTCCCGCTTCCGGTTTCTTTTCTTCTGGTGGAAGTTGCCGACGCTCTAAGCCGTAACTCTCCTTTCCTAAAGTGCGGTAACTGCTACCTCTTAAATAAAAAACTTCTCCGTGATGCAATAAACGGTCAATAATCGCCACCATCAAGGCAGTATCACCACCCTCGATCAGTTCGCCCCAGTTAGAAAGGCTTTTGTTACTGGTAATGATCGTAGCACCTCTGAGGTAACGTCCGCTGATCAGCTCATATAAGGCCGGACCTACACGTGCGTCCATCGGTAAATAGCCCAGTTCGTCTAATACCATCAGTTACAAGTTAAGGGATTAGGAGATAAGTCAAATCAATACGAGGTGAAAAAAAGCCCTATTCCAATTACAATAGGGCGATGGAAAAAGAAGAAAAACCACCAAAAAAAGCGAGTAGTGTGCGGCATACCAGAGCCATCGCCCTTGATCGCTCAAAAAGACCCACGATCGCTCCCCCGCCCGAAGAAATCGAGCAACTGCTGGCGGAAGTGGTGCAACCCAACACTTTTAGTCTGATCCGGCTCTATCAGGAAATGGGCTTACGGGCGCGTACTCTGACCCTGCCAGTAATGCTGGCTTTCGTCCTCAGTCTGATCTGGCGTCAGATCGGGGCCGTCTCTGAAGCGGTCAGAGTAATCAAGCAAGAAGGAATGTTATGGCAGCCGCCGATCAGGGTCACTCAGCAAGCGATCAGTCAACGCCTGCGGGAAATGCCAGCGGCTCTGTTTGAAGCGGTCCTAAACGAAGTGCTGCCCCTGATGCACCAGCGTTGGCGCCAGCGTCAGCGTCCTCTGCCACCTGAGCTGCAAAGGGTTTTAGCCCACTTCAGCCGGGTGGCCGCGGTGGATGGTTCCACCCTGGATGCTTTGATCAAGAAAACCGGTTTACTGCGAGAAATAGAAGGCAGCGTCTTAGCGGGGAAAATGATGGGTTTGCTGGATGTAGCCAGCCAGTTACCCCTCAAAATCTGGTATGGTGAAAATAGCGCAGCCCACGATCAGAGCTGGTGGGAAGCCATTATCGAGACTTTGGAAACAGAGAGTTTGACGCTGTTTGATCTGGGCTTTGTAAATTATGGCCGTTACCGGCAGTTGACGGTGGAGCACAAGTACTTTGTGACACGGGTAAAAAGTAGGATGGACTACCGGGTGGTGCAAGCGCTAACCAATGAGGAGGGAGTGCGGGAGTGGTTGATCGCGGTGGGTTCCAAAGAAGAGAAAAGTGAGCAGGTACTGCGTCTGGTGGCAGTGGAATGGGAGGGGAAAAGTTATTGTTATTTGAGCAATGTGTTGGAGAGGTCCCGTTTAACTGGAGCTACGATAGCCTATCTTTATCGCCAGCGGTGGCGGATCGAGGAGGCTTTTAAGGTAGTAAAACGGCAGTTGGGTCTGGCTTATTTTCACGCCGGCAGCATAAATGCGATCTGCCTGCAGGTCTGGGCTACCTGGTTATTGTATTGTGTTTTGATAGACTTGACCGACAGCGTAGCGGAAGAACTAAAACAACCTTTTAAGGCAATCTCAGTAGAAATGGTCTATCGGGGGTTATACCATTACAGCCAGGCCTTAAAGCGGGGAGAAACCTTGAGTGTTTCTCAGTATCTGGCTCAAAATGCCAAGTTATTAGGGATTGTCAAACGCCCTTCCAAAAGACCTCTTCTTATTTGACATTTACTTTGCTACCTTAACTTGTAACCTATGGTCTAATACCAACACCTGACATTTCAAAAGCGGCTCTAAAATCCTGGCTATTTCCTGGCGAGTGCTAGCCGCAATCACTTGGTTCGCCAGTTGTTGAGCCGTAATGAACTTTACGGTGTAACCCAACTGCACCATCTTAATTCCGGCTGCAATCGAAAGATGGGTTTTCCCAAGCCCACTTGCCCCGATTAGGAGTAAATTCCCAGCTTTTTCTACAAAACTGCTGTCGAAATAGCGTAAAATCACGCTGCGCTTCAGTTCCGGGTGGCGACTGAAATCGAATTGTTCCAGGCTGGCTTCAAAAGGGAAACTGGCTGAGTGCAAACGCTTTTTGAGTTGGTTCTCCTGACGAGATAGCAACTCTTCGCTTAACAATTCTTCTAAAAACTCCCCGTAATCCATTCCGGTTTCGCGTGCCCGTTCAATCCAATCGCTGTATACCTGTTTTACCCTGCCCAGTTTTAGGCTGGTGAGTTTATGTTCCAGACTATTCATCCCACCGCCCTTTCTATTTCATTTTCCTCAGGTATGGCCGAAAAACGGTTGGCCACCAGTGGTTCGTATTCACTGAGTAGCCGTTCCACCGCTGGTTGAGTGGGCTTGAGGGTAGCGGCATTACTGCCTGAACCCGCTGGCTTGAGTAATAAACCCTTGAGATATTCCGCCCCGTAAAGCTGTTGTTCCGTTGCCAATTCCACCGCCGCCTGGAATTCTTCCAGCCCTACCTGCTGGGCCAGCGCGTATAGTTGGTGGATTTGTTCACTCATGGTGGCTCTTTGCCGTCGACAGATTACCGCCACATACTGGTACACTTGCGGTCCTAAATTTAACAACCAATCCCGCCACACCATGGTTCTGGCTCTGGGTTTGATCTCAAAAGCTTGGGTGTAATGTTCCGGTATTACTAAGCGGCGGTTTCGGGAATAACAACGGGGGTGCTGTGCCACCAGTTCCGTACCCCGCCATAACTTCAGCCATTCCCGATGTATCCGGGCTGTCAGGGTTTGTCCCATTAGTTCCGCCGGTACGCTATATTTGTTGGTCTCAAAAATGACTACCCCTTCCCGGTTTACCACCAGGCTGGTAAATAAACCGTAATCCCGGGCACTAGCAGGCAATGGGCTGAAGTGTTTACGCTCTATTTCCAGTAAGCTACCCGGAATTTCCCCGGTCGCTGCGCATGTACGCTCGTAATTCACTACCCCTAACCATTCTTCCAACTGCCTTACCAGATCCGCCGCATCGTAGAATGTACGACCAGCTAGAAAATTGTTTTTGGTATACTTTACCAAATTTTCTACGGCACCTTTCTGGTTTCCGCTGGCCGGGGCACAGGCTTCCGGGTGAAACTCGAATTCTAGTGCCAGTTTCTGCCACACCGGATGCCACACTGGTTGGTTCTTTTCATCTCGCCTCAGTACCACCGTCTTCATATTATCCGTGGTAATTACCCACGGTACTCCCCCCATCCGGTTGAGGGCTTCCACCAGGCAGCGCACCAGCGTTTCTTCGGCCATATCTTTCTGAAAGCTCACATACATAAAACGCGAGTATTTCAGCCGGGCACAGAAAAAGTAGAAGGTTTGGGGTACACTATCTTGTTTACTGAACAGCACTCCCCGAATTTCACCCCAGTCTATTTGCAAAAACTCTCCAGGTAAGCCCTCAAAACGTATCTGTACCTGATGAGCCTGGTTCTCTCTGGCTTTTTTGAGCTTGCGCACATAGTCATAGAAGGCGGTGGGTCTGCCACAGTAGGGCTGTTTGGGATCTTCCCACGCTAGTTCCAGCATTCTTTTCACTTGTAGTTTTTGTTCTAGCCAGCCTTCAATCTGTTCTTTGAAGACTGCCACACTACTTTCACGATTGGGGCGGGTTTGTACCTTGTCGCTAGGTTCATTTAGCACTCTTTTTACGGTACGGGCATCATGTTGCACTTTGCCCGCAATTACGTTGTAGTTGTCCCCTCGTTTCCGGTGGTACTTTATTGCGCTTCTGGCCATAACTTCTAACATCTCCTTCTCGTAGCTCCTCTCTTCTCACCCTTCTTGCCAATAGTGTTGCTAGAACAACTATTCTACAAAATTGGTCTTCTAAGAGAAACCCAAAACGGCATTTTTATCCCGGAATCCTTTTCCTTTCCTTCCCGTATTCTACATTGGCTCCCTTTGAGAAAGTCGGCAAAATTAAAACAGGCTCTTTCCAAAGCCATTACCAATTCTTTATTGGTTTTAGGCGGGGAGAGCCTAATTTTATTTTAACCGTTTCATTACGAAAAGAGGGATTTTATGGAACAAAATAACCCCGAGCCAGCGAACCTGGCACCAGGAGGGTGGCGCTGTACCTACTGTGCCGATAACGGTATTATTAAAACGCCGGTCGCTGTCTTGGTGGGCTGGTCTACCCAAACACTGGAAGAGTTGTCCTGGAGGACCGCTCCTTGCCCGCAGCAAGGCTGTATAATTGCCGTTACCGAGTTGGAAAACTGGCAGACGCAGCACCAGTGCATTTGCCAGTATGGCTGGCTAACCGTGCAGATCCATAACCGGACGCAGTATATGCCTTGTCCCGATTGCTCGGAAGGGATTAAAATCTCTGAGGTGCTCGCCCGAGCGAAGCGGGAGCTCAAGTACCAGTTGGCTAACCTAGTGGTGAAGTCCGGTGGACTGGTAGGGGAACTGACCAAGCTGCGCTTTGAGAATTTCAAAGCCAGCTCCTATGCAAGGTCAAATGCTCTGCATGAAGCGCAAAGCGCCTGTAAAAAGGGCACCTCCCTACTAATCACCGGCGCGAAAGGCAGCGGCAAGACCCATCTGGCGGCGGCATACTGTAACGGCGCGTCTGCAAACCGCAAAGAGGCGGTGTTCTTAACCATGCCGGGGCTACTTGATTTGCTGAACCTGGCAAAAGAGGGGAAGAATCCCCACGAGCTGAGCGAGGAACTGCTAGTGGATATTCTGTTGAATATCGATATTTTGGTGCTCGAGGATCTGGGCACCGAACCCATCGACGCAAGGTCGCTCAGTCGGCTGTTTAGCCTCTTGAACGGCAGAATTAACCGCGGGAACGCCACGCTAGTAACCACTGTTTTCACCATCCCAGAATTGGTAGAGCGCGGGTACGATGAGAGAGTGATTGCCCGTCTGAAGCGTTATACTCAGATTAATCTTTCCAAGGAGGATATTGCCTGATTTATCTGCTTTAATGGAAGAATTTGCACATAGTTCCCCACCACTTGCGGTGGGGAGCCTTTATTAGCTGGGTAATAAAACTCAGGTGGCGTTTAGTTGTCATTTGAGCTAACCGGTGGCGGATCGCTTTCTACCGAGTCGAAGGGCAGCTTGATCAACTCGGCGGCCTTCTGCTTGGCAACCTCTCCCCGCCGGTCGTAGCGGGCGGTGGTGGTGACGCTGGCATGTCCCGCCAACTTCTGCACCGTGGCAATATCCGCTCCCGCATCCAACAAATCAGAAATGAAGGTGCGCCGCATATCGTGCGGGCTGAAATGTTCCAGCCCCGCCTCCTTGCCCCGCTGCGACAAGATCCATAACACCGCTTGGTCGCTCAAACGCCGCTTCTGCAGCTTCCCCACTTTGTTCACCGGTAAGAACAGCGGACCGCTCTCTTCCCCTCTGACTGTAACCCATGCTGCCAGCACCGTACCCGAGCCCTGCCCCAGATAGGTGATCCGGTCCTTGCCCCCCTTCCCGGAGCGAACTTTCAAGGAATTGTCTTTGGGATCAAAATCCTTCAAGTCCAGCTTGACCACCTCGCTGCGTCTGAGACCGGCGCCGTACAGCACCGCCACCAGCGCCAAATCCCTAGCTCCTTTGGGACTTTTATCTTTCTGGCAGACCCTGAGTAGGAGGGTCACTTCGGTGGGAATCAGCGCCCTGCCTTTGGGCAGGCTTTCGCCTCTGATGCCCTTAAGCTTGGTGGTGCGACGGAAATCGTCGGCGGAGATAAGCCCCAGATTCTCGGCTTGGGAGAGCACCCCCCGTAAAGCGGAGAGCATGTGGTTGACGGTGGCAGGGCGGTAGCGTTCGGCCAGTTTGGCGCGCAAGGCTTGGGTGTGCTGAAAGCGGAGGGAATGCCAAGGGAAGTCGAGGGGGTCGGAGGGTTCCCCCTTGATGGTCTCAACAATGGCAGCGAGGGCACGCCGCATGCCACGCCGCCCAACCGGGCGGAGGGAGGCGAGATAGATGGCAGCCGGGTTCTGGTCGAGGGGCAGCGAGGGGGGCAGTTCTACTGTGACCAACTCCATGGAATCGGCAGGCAGGATAATGGTCTCGGTATCTAACTTATCAGGCTCTGGCATAATAGGGCGCTTTCGGTTGCTCACTCCAGCAAGTTAACTGTATCGCAATATCCTCTATCTAATAGGTAGAAGGTGCCTCCCTTATAGGGCTATTCTCCCTCTGTGATGGGGTTAATTATAGCACATTTTGGCGTAGCTTTCGACAATCCTCCTTGTCATAAGCTATAAATTCCAGGAATTTGTCCTCTTCTCCTACCTCTATCCTATCACCCCTGTATTTACGCAAACGGTCTGGTTACATTGAATGGAATATTAGCAAGTGCTATAATCAGAGTGTGAAAAAGACTTCCAAATACTTGCTCTTTAGCAAATTATAGCGTATAATCATCGCAGATTTAACTTCCAAACAAGAATATTTAACTTCCAAACACGATAGGAAGTCTTATGGACGAAGCTTGCTATACATTTGACGCTATACGAGGAATCCAAGCCGGTAAATCGTATTACCTGGTAATGTGCCCAATAAAGCTAATCAGCAAAATCTTTCTTTTCGATGAGGATGAATTACCGGCAGAGCTTCGCGCCCAACGGGTCATCAATCGGAGCAGGATTCCCGAAATCACCCGCTACATATTAAATAACCCCACTGAATATGCGTTTTCAGCCTTGACCGCTTCCATAGATGGCAAGGTAGAGTTTAAACCTGTGGCAGAAACAGGGGCTTACCGTAATATCGGCAAACTGGAAATTGCTATGACCAGCCGGCTAATGATCAACGATGGTCAACATCGTCGGGCTGCCATTGAGGAGGCGCTTAAGGAGCGACGGGATTTTGGTGAAGAAACCATTTCCGTTGTTTTTTTCATTGATGAAGGGTTAAAGCGCAGCCAGCAGCTTTTTGTTGATCTAAATAAACACGCGGTTAAACCAAGTAATTCACTTACTGTCTTATTTGAACACCGTGAGCCACTCGCTGACCTTGCAAAACACCTAGCAATGAATGTGGTTGGGTTTAAAGGGTTGATTGAGATGGAGAAAACCAGCATCTCAAACCGCTCTATAAAACTTTTTACTTTAAGTGGTCTTTATCAGGCTACACGGGCGTTACTCCAAAATCCAGCTAAATCTGATATTACTCCCCAGCAACAAAGGCTTGCTGTAGATTTTTGGAATACCCTCTCTGAAATATTTCCTGAGTGGAAGTTAGCCAGCGAGAGAAAAGCCAGCAGCTATGATCTAAGAAAAGAATGTGTACACGCACATGGTGTGGTATTACATGCACTGGGCATTATGGGTGCCAGTTTAATTGCAACCTACCCGAATGATTGGAAAGAACGGCTTCATGCGCTGAAGAAAATTAATTGGTCTCGTACCAATACCGGATTTTGGGAAGGTCGTGCAATGCTAGCAGGACGCATGTCAAAAGCGCATAACAATGTTATTCTTACCGCCTCATATTTAAAAAAAGTTCTCGATTTGCCTTTAACTGAGGAAGAAGCACGGATCGAAGAGTCGTACCTTAGGGCGCTGGGTGAAGATTAAGGTAAGATAGAAAGCAAGGCTAAATTGATGTCGGCAGAACAAGAAGCACATTCAATATTTGATACTAAAACTGTTAGAGATATCCACCATGAAATACAGGAAATATATTTGGCAGACCGCCTACCATGGGTAATTGGGTACAGTGGCGGTAAAGATTCTACTGCCACCCTTCAATTAGTATGGAATAGCCTTAAAGCATTAAATGCCGAACAGCTTATAAAGCCTGTTTTTGTAATCTCTTCCGATACCTTGGTTGAAACCCCCGTTATAGTGAATTACATCGACCGTAGCCTAGCTTCGATCAATGCTGCTGCAAAAGAGCAATGGCTACCTATCGTTGCTGATAAAGTGATGCCCCAGATTAAGGATACATTTTGGGTGAACCTGCTAGGACGTGGGTATCCTGCTCCAAATACCGAGTTCCGCTGGTGTACAGACCGCATGAAAATCCAGCCTGCCAACCGTTTTATACTGGATAAAGTGGCGCAGTTTGGAGAAGTGGTCATGGTACTAGGGGCTCGAAAAAGTGAAAGCTCCTCTCGTGGACAAATTATAAACACCCGTCAGCTAGGGCTTATGGATGGACGTACTGATAAACGGGATGAAGAAGAAAAAAGCAACTTCGATTATACTAAAGTCAATGTGCGGCATGGCAGATTATCACGGCACTCTTCGCTCACCCGTGCTTGGGTATTTACCCCTATCGAAGATTTCTCAACCGATGATGTGTGGGAATATCTGTTGCAGGTAGACTCACCTTGGGGTAACGACAACCAACAACTGGCTGCCCTTTACCGTAGCGCTCAGGGAGGAGAATGCCCCCTCGTTATTGACGAATCCACCCCTTCTTGTGGTAATAGCCGATTTGGGTGCTGGGTTTGCACGGTTGTTACCAAAGATAAATCTATGACTAATTTAATAGATAATGGTGAAGATTGGATGCTTCCCTTGCTCCAATTCCGTGATCGCTTAGCTTTAACTCAAAATCCAGACACAAAAGGCGATGTCCGAGAATTCAAACGTCGGAACGGTCGCGTGAAGTACAAAAAAGATGGGGGGGTCATCTGGGGTCCCTATACAATGGAGTTCAGGAAACAAATGCTTCGGGATCTCTTAGAAACCCAGCGGATAATCAATACTTCCCCTAAAGGGTTTGGCATGGAACTCATCTCAGTACCGGAACTGCATGAGATCCGGCGCATTTGGATTACTGAGGAACGAGATTGGGAAGATTCACTGCCGGTTATAGTAAAAGAAGTGCTTGATCGGGAGTTGCAATGGGTAAGGGATGATATTGGTCTCTTTAAGCCCCGCGATAAAGAGTTGCTTGAAAAACTTTGCCGCGATAAGGACATTCCGGTAGAATTGGTTACCAAATTGCTGGAAGTAGAGCGTCAAATGCAAGGCATGAGTCGGCGTTCTTCAGTGCAAAACAAAATCAGGGCGGTATTTTCAGAAGATTGGCGTACTCGAGATCAGGTTTTGAACAAAGAAGATAATTTACTAGGTACTTTCACAGAAAGCCGCAGATGATTTTCACCGAACTCTCCCTCACAAATGTAGGACTGTACCGTGGTAAGCAAGTCTTCGATCTTGCACCCCAGGTTAATCCAGAAGACAATAGCTACCGCCCCATCATCTTGTTTGGGGGTAAGAATGGTTCTGGTAAAACTACCCTGCTTGAAATGATCAAGCTATGCCTGTATGGTCGGGAAGCCTTAGGGTTACGAGTTGAAAAAGCGGTCTATCAAAAATACCTGTCTGAGTTGATACATCGGCAAGCCGGTCAGGAAATAACCGCACAACAAGCCCGTGTCACTTTAAAATTCCAGCACTCGCATGCCGGAGTCGTGGATTATTACGAAGTAGAACGGAATTGGCGACAATTACCTTCCAGTGATGGTGTACAGGAATCATTTTTGGTGCAGCGCAACGCAGAATTCTTGCGGGAAGTAGATATCGATATCTGGCAAGCCTTTATTAAAGACCTAGTGCCGCCAGGAGTTTCACAGCTTTTCTTCTTTGACGGCGAAAAAATCCAAGAGTTAGCCGATGACGAAACCGGTAGTACCGCGCTTGCCGAAGCTATTAAAGCAACCTTTGGCATCAACCTGGTCGGCTATCTTATAAACGACATTGACAATTACGTTCGTAAAGAAGAGGAAAAGAGCCTCAATGTCGAATTGATCGAAGAAAGAAATCGGCTTGAACAACAGTTGATTGAGAAACAAGATAAAATCACTGAACTTTCCCAAAAACAACGGGATTTAGAAGCAAGTTTGAGTGATGTTCGAAAACGACTGACTAAAACAAGGGAGGACTTCGAGCGAGAGGGCGGCCTATTTGCAGAAAAGCGAAAGGAAGCTGAGGGGAAATTAGGCGAAATCAGGGGTAAGCTAGCCCAAGTCGAGAAAAATCTGAAGGATGAACTTCCTCAAGGGTTAATGCCTTTTGCGGCAGTACCGCAATTGTGTTTAGAACTAAAAGCACAACTCCTTTTAGAGGACGCTTATTTGAAGTGGCAAGCCTCCTCGGAGCAACTTGAATGCTATGTTTCAGACCTTATTGAAAGCATTAGTACCCCTGATTACTTAATTGGTGTGGATTCCGTAAGAATCCTTGAACGTTTGCATAGTGATCTGGAATCAATAAAACGAATTCCTTCTCAATTTGAACACTACCAGACTATTCATGAATTATCTGAGGGAGATCGCCGCCGCATACTGGATTTGATTGATCGGTCGGTAGAAGAAGCGCCCAGAGAAATACGAGCCGCATTCCAAGAGTATGAGGCATTTGTAGATGAGTTGGTACGACTTGAGAATGTTACCCGACTAGCTCCTAACGAAGATGTGCTTCTACCAATGGTGCAAAAACAGGCTCGGCTAATTTCTCAAGAAGATCAGCTTCAAAATGAGAAGGATAAAATCAACACTACCCTTAGAAGTATTCTTCGAGAAAATGAAAACCTTGAACGCAAGCGGGACTCACTAAACGAACAAATCCGAAAAATGCAAAGCGGCGCTGAACGCACCCTACTTGCCCTGAAAGCCCAAGGCGTGCTAGAGGAATTTCATTCTCAAATCTTAGAAAACCGGATACAAGAACTTGAGACTACCCTGGTTCGGTATTTCAATCAGCTTTCTCGGAAGCGAAATTTGGTCTGGAATGCAAAAATTGGGCGAGAGGATTTTTCGGTTACACTCTATACCCGTGATGGGCAGTTACTACCAAAAAACGGGCTTTCCGCCGGGGAAAAACAAATATATGCTATCGCCTTATTATGGTCGCTGCGAGATATTAGCAACCGACCACTGCCCGTTATTATTGATACACCCTTGGGTAGGTTGGACAGTGACCACCGGCAACAGATCGTGGAAAATTACTTTCCTTTTGCCAGTCACCAGGTAATCTTGCTTTCTACCGATACTGAAATTGACCAGAAGTATTTTGCAGCGCTTGAACCCGCTATATCGCATTGTTATCACCTTAAATACGATCAGACAGAAAGACGCACTATAGCACTATAGTAGAGGAAGGCTATTTCTGGGAACGAGATACTTCTTCAAGTGAGGTGATTGATGAAGCTAAAGTATAAGGTTTATCTTAGCCGGGAGGTGAGTAGCCGTCTTTCATTATTAGCCTCGCGCCTTGGGATGTTGCCCAACTTGATCTGTCGTATCGGGTTCTGTCTTTCGCTCGAAGAGCCTACGATTCCAGATCCCCGGCAATTTAGCGGGGATAAGGATGGGAAAGAGTTCAATCGGTATACCCTGACCGGGGATTGGGAACTGCTTTTTAATTCACTCTTAAAACAGCGCCTAGCTAAAGACGGGCTTGATCCAATTGCTGATTTTGATGATCAGTTCTCCGCCCACTTGGGAAGGGGTGTATTGTTGCTATATGACCGGGTGAAGAGTTTGAAAGAACTCCGAGGCAGAGATAATTTATTAATGAGAGTTAGGATTAATTGAATATGAGCAATTACCTTTTTGCTGCTACTCGTGGTAAACAAGGTGGACGTGAATATTATGTTATTCAGTGCCCTATCAGACTTCTTTCAAAAATCATTTTGTTTGATGAGTCTGAATTGCCAAAAAATATTCGTGCAGAGCGATCAATTGACGAAACTCAAGTAGAAATAATCACAAAATATCTTATAGCGAAAATTGATAACATTCTTTTACCTCCCTTCCTTGCTACAATTAATCAACCCATAATTTTTGAAGAAATAAGCAGTTCTGGAGAGGGGTTTGGACGATTATTAATACCAATGTCAGCAATGATAGTTTTGAATTTTGGGCAAAATTATCGTGCAGCATTAATTGAAGTACTACAACAACATCCTGAAATTGCTAATGATACTGTCCCAATAATGCTTTTTGCGGATGAGGATTTTTTAAACACGCCTCAGATTTTCTCAAACTTAAACACGAAAATCACTTCGAGTTACAAGAAAAGCGCATTCCTGAGTACTAAGGGAAATCATCTAGAATATTTAGTCAAAGAGTTAATAAAAGAGGTTTCTTTATTTGCTGGTCTGACTGAGATCGAAAAAACTACTCTATCAAACCGTTCTAATAAACTATTCACTTTAAGTAGTATTTATCAAGCTAACCAAGCCTTGCTTGGTGCTACCAAACGAACTGAACTAACAGCACAGCATAAAGAATTAGCTATACAGTATTGGAACGCACTATCACAAATTATTCCTGAATGGGAGCAAGCTATTCGGCGAGAGGTACGCACATCAGAACTTAGGAATAATTATATTCATGCTCATGGTATGGCTCTAATATCATTAGGTAATTTAGGGTGCAAATTGATTGAGCAATACCCTGATGATTGGCAAAAGCACTTAAAGAAATTAGAGCGTGTGGATTGGAAACGAACTAACACCGAATGGCAAAAAAGAGCAATGAATCACGGGCGTATGAGCAAAACCCGACATAGTATAGTTTTAACTACCAATTATTTAAGAATGCTTTTAAATCTGCCACTAACTCTAGAAGAAGAAAAATATGAGGCGGAACTTATTGGTTAGGCGTTTCTGAATATATTATTTTTATGCCATTCAAAAGCTCTCAAGTCGGGTAAGAATCTGCTTTCAGTTGGTTTTAAAATCTCTTTACCCTCAAAGGAAGCTACATGTAGAGGTATGTTATCATTTAGATATAGTTGTGGAGAAGTTTTTACTTTGTAGTGATTATTGACAGTCGTTAGTCCTTCATCAAAAACCCAATGGCATAGACGACATAAAGTAAAACCATTTCTTGGGTCGTCATTATGGCTAAGACTCCAAGGAATTATATGAGCAGCAGCAACAGCAGTATAACCTTTTGCGGTTAATATTCGAATACCACATATAGCGCATTGATGGTTATAAGCAGAAACTATAATTCTTCGGAAAGCTTGGTCACGAACTTCTTTAGCCAGTGGTGTTTCACTTTCTATAGCTTCTTTAATCAAAGTAAATTTTGTGTGAGTACTAACGATTAGTTCTTTACTATATTCAAAGGCTTCCGCGTTTATCTCTTTCAACTTTAATAGTTTTTGTTGGAGGTCAAAAGAAAAATAACTTTCAATTAAAACTCTTCGCAGTAAATCTCTTTCTTCTTTAGTAGCTAACAGTTGATATAGTTCATTATCAAAGGTTGCTCCGAGAAGCATATCTCTAATCTTTCCAGAACTACGAATAGGACCTCCATATTTAATAACATCTTCAAAACCTGGACGAGGTAACAAATGCCAAAACCCATCACTTTTTAAGTGATAAAAGGGTAAGGCAATTTCGCCAGATACACCCATTGGCAAAATCCTTGCACAATAAAGATTAAACATTTCGCCTAATTCTGGTGTTAGTTCGACTAAATTGTCATGGATTTCGCCACGCTCAATTAAGTCGATTACAGATAATAGCAATAAAGGCTTATAAGGCGCACCGTTACTGAGGGTATCACCCCAACTACGGTTTTTTTCACGGTTTAGTTTTGAAAAGAGTATTGCATATTTCTGTAGAACTTCTGACATTTTCTAAAGATACTCCCTAGATGCTAATTTCGGTGGTGAATTTGCGGGTAATTCGATATTCTATTTGGGAGTCGTCACCCAAAGCCAATTCAACCTCGACCTTAGTAAGATCCCCTGGGTTTAAGGAGTGATACACTTTTTCATTTAATATTGGAAGTTGATTTTTCTTGCCATCTTGCTGTAAATGACGTTCTTCCCCATATAAGCACCAAGTAATTGAATTAAGCAGATTGGATTTCCCTGCACCGTTAAAACCCTGTATCAAGGTTAAATTACGGTCAGGATCGGTACTGAACTTGATCTGTGCATCCAGGTACTGTCGGTAGTTGCGTAGACGGATATGATGAATTTTCATATGCTATTCCTGTTATTCGCTATCTGCCATTAAGTACCGGCTATACTTATTTAGTAGGTTCTCATAAACCTGAGTATAGCGCGGAGAATCCTGATCCATGACACCTTTTTCGTGTTGTAGAATCTCGCGTATAAACTCTTTAACGTAGCCAGGAAGTTCGTGATTACTAATTTTATCCAATATCAGACGGTTTATTTGATTCGCATCCATTGTATAAGCCCTCTACTTAATCAAATACTTACGCTTAACCGGTCCAGCTTTGTTCAAGGCTGAAATGCGGTTGAGTGCCAAACCTGCAAACTCATCGTAGCGCTGCAACTCTTTTTTCAGTATCTTGCGTTCCAGTTCAAAGGCATTTAGGTTTAGCTTACCAGTTAAAGTGGGAACTACAATAATATCATAAATGATGGCTTTTTCTTTTCCTTCATATTTCCGCAACACTCTCCCTCGTCGCTGAATAAATTCTTTCGGATTGCCTGAACTGGCCATAATAACAGCGGTTCGAGTTGAAGGAACATCGACACCTTGGTCAAGGCATTTCATGGCTACTAGAATTTCATGGCGACCTTTATCAAAAGACTCAAGTAAAACTTTCCGTTCTTGGAGGGACTCCTCTCCGGTAAAACGGCTCTGAACAATCCCATTGGTATTGAGTATATACTGCACTTGATCGATTTGCTCTGGAGAACAATAGACTAAAGTGTGATCATAATTTTGGAGTGATCCAAGAATTTCTTCGAGACAGGTAAATTTATTACGGGCGTTAACCACAATTTTCTGGCGTAAAATAAAGTAGAGCTTCAGGATTTCATCGTTTTTCGACTCATCACTGGCGCGGGAACGTTTGGTGATTTTCTGAGTCATTTTCTCATATTCAGCCAGTTCCTCCGATGAAAGTTCTACGAAGTAAGGATAATACTCATAAGGTGTTAAGTATTTTGGAATCGCTTTAGCAAGATCGAATTCAAATACTGTTTCACCAAAATACTCAAAAATAGTATCAGTTCCTTCTTCATCCAGCCACCGACGAGGCGTAGCAGAAAGTCCCAACCTATATTTATATTCACTGATTAGACCCTGGCGGCGTTTGGGTGCCCCAATATCATGTACTTCATCAACTATCACCAAATAGGGCAGGTGCTTCTCTTGAAAAATACTCCCAAAGCGAGGATTAGAAAATGTGTCATGAGTGGTTAGCACCACCAAATTATTAATATACCCGGTAGCAAAATTTAGAACTTTATCTGCTAATTTATTAACCCATGTACTGGTTGTACCGAAAGCCAGAAAAGTATTAAATCCAAACTGTTTTACTACTTCTTCCCATTGGGTTACAAGATGGGTAAAAGGGCAAGAAATTATAATAAGGAGGCGAGTTTCCCTTTCGTAGAGACGAATAGCTGCGGCCAGTGCCGTTATAGTTTTCCCCGTCCCTGTTGCCATTTCAAGTATTCCACAGCTGCCATGTTCAAACCAAGCCTTAATAGCCTCCAACTGGTATTCTCTTAAGCTTGTTTGTTCAGGCAGGGCAGGTCTTCTTGTTTGATACTCATATGGGGAAGTTAATTCTGATATTTTTTTCCCATCGAGCCAGGCTGGTTTAGTATATGGTCTTTCATAGGTTTGAAGACGGATGATTTGTTGGCGAGCAGCTTCGGGAAGATCAAATACTTTGACATTAGGATCAAAATTATTCCATAGTCTTTCAAATCGCTCAATATCCGCCTTCACAAAAGCTGTGTAGGCAGACTCCCAAGAACAAAACACTTTTATTGATTCGTAATTGCGTGTACCTTGAAAGCTATCATTATAGGAACCGTTGAAAGAAATTTCATTTCCTTCAACATCGGTAAATATACCGAATTTGTCGTGAAAATCACCCTGATCTAATTTATTGCGGGGGAGTGCCAACCGAAAGGTTAGGATTCCATCAGCCACCATCCAAGCTAGCGCAGACAGCGTATCTTTTTCTAATGTCTTAGCTAAATCTTGAATGGTATGTTCAAGAGCATCGTATATTGCCCGATCAGTACGGGCAGCATCGCCGGTTAGAAGAGCGTCCCAGTCAGTTTGGGATAAAATTGGACTTTGCTACCGTACAGATATAAAGGAGAGGAAAAGGAGGAGAAGGTTGAGGCAGAGTGGTAAACTGTAGTTTTCTTACCGACCAAAGTAGAAAGCAAAAGGATACCAAAATGAGTGACAACCTTCGCCGACATCGTGCCATAAAACAGCAATTGTTGCAACTCCACCCACAAGCGCAGGGGCGCGAATTACAATATTTAACAATTCTAGCGATGGTGATCAGTGGGATTGTAGGTAGTCGGCATAGTGCGTTGCCTAATATCGCCGCCAAAGTGCCAGATAAAACTAAACGGGAAAGCCGCATCATCCGAATGCGCCGATTGCTCAAAAATGATAACTTTAACCAAAAAGTGGTGTATGCTCCTTTCGCCAAACAATTGCTGAGTAGCCTGTGTCATTGTCCACTGGTACTGGTGATAGATGGCAGTCAGGTTGGTGCTGGTGGAATGGGCTTAGTAATCAGTGTAGTATATCAGGGGCGGGCTTTACCTTTGGGTTGGTTGGTGGTTAAGGCTAAAAAGGGACATTTAGCTCAAGCTTTGCACATCAGATTGTTAAAGCAAGTTCACTCGTTGGTTCCGTCTGGTAGCCAAGTAGTCTTTTTGGGTGATGGTGAATTCGATGGCTGTCGTTTGTTAAGACGGTTAGATTATTACGGTTGGCAGTATGTCTGTCGTACTGCTAAAAATAGCCAGGTCTGGTTGGATGAACAAGCTCATTATGCCATCAGTAAGTTAGGGGTTCAGCCTGGTCAGGTAGTGAGTCAGAGCGGCGTAGCATTCAGCAAACACGAGTACGGACCAGTACTGGTCATAGCGGTCTGGCAAAAGCCTTACCGTGAGCCACTTTATCTGGTGAGTAATTTGGCTCTAGCCCAGGAAGCAATCCGGTACTACAAAAAGAGGTTTAGGATTGAAACCTTCTTTTCCGATAGCAAGAGCCGAGGGTTTCGGCTGGACAAGAGCCATTTGGATGACCCTAAACGGCTAGAAAGGTTATTGTTAGCGGCTTGTCTGGCTTATCTTTGGATTGTACATCTGGGTACGATAGCTTTAGCTGAAGGCTGGAACCGGGTCATTCATCGCACCGAACGACTGGATTTGAGCCTGTTCAATTTAGGTTTGAACCTGCTTGAGCATTTTTTGAATGAACATTTACCCTTACCAGTCGCCTTTATCCCTTTTCTTTTAGAGGATTTCTAATTGTGTACGGTAGCAAAAATTGGACTAGTAACCCAGCGGGCATGACCATGGTTCTTGGCAAATGCTGCCATACCCTGTGCATTGATGCGCAGCCAACTAGAACTAAAGAAACCTACTCCCCTATCATAACGGATTGCACAAGAAAGGAGCGGTTGGAAAAAATCCCGTGTGAGATCATTACCGGATGTATCTAAAAATTGTGGTACTGTTAAAGACTTGAATGTGTTGGGTAGCATAAACAGTTACCGATAAAAGTGCTTCACATACGAAAAGTAAGAAATCAGAAGTAATGGGGATTGACTGGGATTTGGTTTAAACATATATCCCTTACAGATTGGAACTGTAATGTACCTAGACGCACTCCATTGAGTGAACTGCCCGCAACAAAGCTAAACTATTGTGACTATCCCTATTATATACAATCCCGCAACCACTTTTGGTAAAAAGCAAGTGAACAACAAACATATACGTAGTCAGCAAGCCAGATGCATTAGAATAGACTTTACCCCCTACATATATTCCGGTCAGCAGGGGAAAGTTCGACACTAATTTCATTAGGGGTTTTACACAGGGGCTGATAAACTTGGGCAGTGGTATGGGTGGAGTGGGGCTGACAGAAAAGTAGTAAAGGGTATGACCAACTTGGGTTGAGAAAAAGCTAATCGGCTTTCGTAAAGCGCTCTTAAATCAAATAATCAAAAAGTGGTGACGCTGTGACGCTAGGTGACGCTGATAAATAGCGACAGCGTCACAGGGGGTTATCCCAGTACAAAGGGACAAACAGCCTTAGCGGGGGGGTCTGTGACGCTGTGACGCTATAATTCCCAATACTTTTTATTTCTCTCTCTCTTTTTTGGTAAGTATAGAAAAGTTAGCGTCACAGCGTCACACGCTGTTGCTTATCCCACTACAATGCGGTAAAAGCCGTGACGCTACACAAAAAAGTTAGCGTCACACAGCGTCACAGCGTCACATTAAATGATCATAAATACTCCATTTCTCCCTGTCCAAAAATAAGTTGAACCTCCTGATCCAATTGCTCTTCTTCAGAATTGGAAATACGCATATTACTGCCTTTTCTGTTGCGAGCTTTGGTAATATAAATAGGCGGGTCGGCAAGGCGCAAGCTGGGTATTAACCGGCTTATTTCCCTACTTAAGTGAGCGCCATCAGCGGGTAGTTTTATCTTATCATTGCCATCCTCCATGTTAGCGTTCCGTAATTCCTTTAGCAGTTCAGTCGCTGTTCCTTCCCATGTTCTTTTACCATCAAACCATTTTGTAATAACACTGGGCAAAGTGGTTTCCAGAATTTGGGTATTGCCAGCTTCTCGGTTGGCTTTATAGGTTTCAAGAAAATTAGCTCCATTTGTCTCTATTTTCGAACTTGCCGCGGCTACCCATTTGGCAAAATCAGCCATACGCGGCAGTACGTCCAACCGGGTTTTAGGGAGATTTTCCAACGCAACTGCTACGCTGTCACACAATGCCCCCAGCAATTTCGGTTGTTCCTGATAAAACTCCTCCAATATTTCTTCTTCCGTTTTACGGTTTTTTTCTACCAAACGCGGACATTCAATGGTTATTGAGCGATCCTGAAAGTCAGGACGGCGACTAATATCAATACCGTTAATCAGTATTGGCCGAGTAGCTTGAAAGATTGTTTCATCCTCGTTGGTATAGAGGGTTCTGTCGCTGAAACCGATTCCGGTAGCTAATGAACAAAACGCATCACTGAACCCCATCGAAATGGAGCTGACATTATCGTAGCTTAGTATGTGGCTATTACTGGCCGCTATCATTAGGGCGCGAATATCGCGTGATAGGATCCGTGTAAGCGCCTTTGAAGGATCTACCAGACTACGTAAAATTCTGGAGGTGAAAGTTTTACCGCTGCCTTGCTCGCCTACTAATACCAGAATCGGGTAAGGTCCTTGCCCGGAAACGGTTCCCAACAGCCAACCTTTGATCAAAACTAGGTCTTTTGGCGCTATGTTAATGAAGTTTTGCAAGGTGTCGAGATTGCCGCCTCGCTCCGGTTTTGGCAAAGCTTCAAGACCGTCCTTCCTGATAAAATGAACCGGAGGGTCTTTAATGATTTGCCAACCGGTGGCGCTGATTTCCACCACGTCACGCTCCTCATTTGCCAGGTCACAATAAATAAAGATGTCTGTTTCCCGTTGCACACGTGCCACTCGGATATAAACCGATTTACACGGTCCCATTTGCGCTTTGTATTCAAGGTGTGTTAAAGCATCTTGTATTACCGAAGAAGAAGGAACACTTTTGTAACTCTCGCTGTAAATCCCGGTTAAAAATCTCTTGAAGCGGTTAGCACTTAGCAGGAGTGTTTCCATTCGTCCGTTTTTGAACTCAGAGAAATAATTCTTGCCGTCCGTGTCGTGAAAGAATTCGGCTCCATTATCCTCTAACAATTGAACAAGCAGGGTGGCTTTTGATGGTAGGGGTTCTGTCATTGCCTTAATCCTCCGGTAATCCTTGAGATGCGGTGATGTGGGTTTTTGCCCAAATCACCAGAGGGTCAAAATCTTCAGGGCGGTTATGGGAACTCCAAGCGCTCCTAAGCGCTTCAATCGCCTCACTTTCATCAATTACCCCGCCATTAATAAAGTAGAAGACGCTCACTAGGCTTTTTTTCAAGGTTTCATGGCGGGTAAAGGCTACCGCGAATTGCACCTTATCACAAAGTTTACGAATTACAGCCGCGGAAAAGGCTTTGACGCGGGCGGATTGATTACCGCTAACCGTATAGTTAATGGCTACTTTTACGGGTGGTTTTTTGCTGTTAAGATATCGGCTATAGCGTTCTCCCCATTCCTCAGCAACCGATAAGGGTAGGATATTGCCGGTTACAACCGGATTCCCGGCGCTATTCCCTAAGAATAGTCGACAATAGTCGGTACAACTTGGATCGGGTTTATTCTCAAATAGCCATTGCATCGCTCTTACTAGGTGACGATATTTCTCACCGTCTTCAATAGAATCATCAAGCAGGAAGATAACCCGCATTTTCGGATTTTCGAAGGTGCTTGAGACAGTGTTATAGATTATGCTGGCATATTTTCTGACCACAGGATGTTCCCAGATTTGCGCCTCTGAGCTTAGGGTGTCGAAGTCAGCCCCCAGATACTGGACAGCTAAAAAATTAGCATTGCAGCGATGTTGTCGGTAACGGCAAGGGAGGTGTTTCCGACCTGAACTATCAAACTCCATTTGGCAATTTTCAGCGCCGGTATGTTGCGCCGTGATAGTAGCGCCCTTGCCCAAACCGTAAGCTATTTGATCGGCTGTAAGCTGAGCGTTCAGCATGTAATAATTTAATTCCAGCCGGCACCGCTTTTGCCACTCAGATAATTTCGACCATTCTAATCCAGTACCCATATCCGGTTTGTGACCAGGATAGGCTAGAACTTTTTCACTACTGGAAACGGCTAGTTTAAAATGCTGCATCCTACAAACCCTCCCCTCTTTTGATTAAAAGGGGCGGATTCAGGCTCACTACAAGCTTTGGAGAGCTTGTCTTTAGCTTCACATGGTTCAGGCGAAGCATCTCGGTGAATACTGAGGAGAAATCGCAATGACGCGGAATGCAGACCGAGCAACGGTATCAAAAGGTTTATGTCTGGTAATATTTTATTCATAGCTTACTTCTTTCCAGCAAGCTATAGGGGGGAGTTAGTATTTACTCAAAGCATGAGTAGTGGTATAATAAGCCTATTAGACTTGCAATAACAATCCGCGTTTGACCGAGCTTGATGAGCAATAAAGGTCAGCGCGGTTTTCTTTCATCAAAAAATGGACAAAAGAATCGATTGAAGCTGGCTTACAGGGAGTTCAGGTGGAGGCATTTGCTTTGGTAGAGTAGGCAGTGTTTAAAGCTATACTGTTTATTTTTACCGATTTTCACAAGTTGGCGGATTCCTAAATAATATAAATGTGTATTTTTGTTCTAGTTGTTGTTGCTTCAATAGTACTACTATGATAAGATGTATACAACTGTACACGAGATTGTCTGATTACCTGATTAACCTAAATGATAGTGTTTGAAATGTATACAGCATTTCAAATATTTTAGGATCAGGTAAATTCCCTCAGCTTTTTTCAAGCCCTGTGATTGATGCAAACAATCACAGGGCTTCGATTCTTATTAAGTTGTCATAAAAGGCGGTGTACAACACTCCAGTTGAAAACATTATCTATCGAATGCAAAACTAAACTTAGCTAGTCAAATAGATTAGCCAAGTATTTTGCTTTACATCGATAGATAATGTTTTCAATTATTTTCTTTTTAAGCTAAAAAGATTACCGGCAAGTTGTATCCGGTTCCTCTTTTATTAAAAATCGATTTAAGGGTAGTACATTTATTTGAAATTTATGTACTACCCCTGCTTTGTCATTTTACTTTATTTTACAGTTATTTTCAATACCGCCCCCCCTTTATGCCTTTATGTGATGTGCTCCTCGTTACTAAAATCTTGTTTTGATTCTTTAAGTTGGAATGCAACTGGTGAATGTGTTTTAAACAAACTGCCACTCTTGCTGTCGTCCAATAACAGCATTATTAAGAAATACGGTGGCAGCCAATCAAGTAGCCTTGAGGCTATCTCTCAGCATCGGTAGATTAGCTCTATCAATGTCCGTATTTCCCCGTTGTGAATTACACCTTGTAAAAGCGGTACAGTTGGGATAAGTCAAACCAGCGCGCCAGATTTCAATTTGAGCAATGAGACTGGGATATCTCGTCCAATTGTCTTTGGGAGAAAGCTTAATCTGCCGTAGACAGTGTGTTATAGATATTTTCTACCCCAATTTATAAATGTCGATCTTGGGAAAATATAAAAAGGCAACGCTAGGGGGGGACTTTAAGAAAAATGATCAACGGTATTTACAACTGGGAAATTCAAAAAACTGCTCCCATAGCGTTGGTGGCACTTTCGAGCTGTTTAACCAAGGCGCCCTCCTAACCTCCCAAGCGCTTTTTATGACGCGCCTGCGCAGACCCTACCCCCCAATCTCGCAGGTAACCCCCCTAGAAAATTCGCGTGAGACATGCCCGCTTAGTGCGCAGCTAATTTTTTTGAAAGCTGATTTTGCGGTTCAAGCAAGGTTGGTTAGGCAAGTTCTGCGGCAGTTTGCCCCATCACGGTGGAAAAACCAAGGCTGTACTGCCACTATTACTGGACTGCACCGGGTTTGGAGGAGAGTATACTAGATGCCGACGTGCCTTGTCCTTAATCACGAATGCCCTAGAGACATATTATCTAGGCTGAGCAGTCGCCTACAGTGGACTGGGTGAGCAGGTCAGCGATTTTCTAATTTGCTATGAGCATTAGATAGGCATAACCAACCCACCTAAAATTGACAGCCTGCTTCAAGTTTAGCATACAATGGTCCCAACCCACTTAATAAAGTATTCCACCGGGTAGCCGGGGATTGACCTCTTTGCATGCGGTAGATACCAATTTCCATAAGTTACGCCGCAAGCGGTGGGGAATTTACCCAAAGTGATTAAAATCTCAAAAATCGTCGGAATAGATTGAAACTACCTATTGCTTTGTACTCAGCCATCTGGTGGTTGTTTCATTGTAGACTACCGTGCTAAAAGTGGGTTGAAGACTTAATGCAGGGTACTCGTTCTAACTGATTTCTGAAGATAATTCATTCAAATTCTATTTGTTTAATGCTATCAAGATAGCTTCACTTTCATAGACGTGTGAAACTGGTATCAAGCCGGATTTTCACGGCATTCATTCCGTATTGAGGATAATACTTAAGCCAGTAACTGGCGCTCGTACTGTACTCAGGAAGATCGAAGCCCAAGATACCTGTAGAGCTTTCTCCAACGCGTAAGGGAGTCAAGCGAACAACTCCATCCATTGCTTCACTCTCATTATAAAAATCCTTCATATAATCGGTTTCGGACCAAGAAAAGAAGGTATGTCCTAGATCATCCACAATAACGAAACTGCCGGGGACCAGTGTAAAGCCATCTGTGCCAGTTGCCTTAGCTGTAACTCCTAAAAGAATAACAGTACCTCTAGAGTATGCTCTACTGGTGTCATACTTGGCCAGGTTAACTGTTATGGAATGAGCGTGTCTGTTCGAGAACTGGTCGCCTAACATTATCTCCTCCCCGATCTGATATTCTGCCCGTAGAGAAGGAATAGTAGAAGCAGCCGTGTTCGAAAAGTTATACCCTTTTGGAAACAAGAGTCCACCTGGCGCTAAAAATAATGCCAAAACTGCTATCATAAGCAATAAAATGAGTGCGACTAGGAAACTGGTGAGAAAACTGTGGTGTTTTGTTGTCTGCTGCATAGTAAGTTAACTCTTTTCCATTCAAAAACTTTCTGGTGTCTGGCTATTAATACCAGAGAGCATACCCACAAGCCCGTTTATACATTCCTCCGGATACTTCACAATAATTTATGATATCCGGTAGCGTATAACGAAAAGCTCCATATATTCATAATAAGTAGTACAGCAAGAAAAGCAGTAGACCTCAGATTTGAACTTGAAAGAGTTTGTGTGAGCTCACGCAAACAGGCGCAAATGCCATTTTGATATCTGGGAGAATCGCGAAGTTCATATGATTGTAATACTTCTGAAAGTTCATGAGTGAACCAACCCATTTATTAAATCTCAGGATTCACCGGAATAGGATGGGACAATATTTATTTATCTGCGTTCAATCATCCTACTATAGTTCCGTTTTTCTTCATTGCTGTCAAAGGGGTTGGTTCCCGTGTATAGAGCTGTAAGGGAAGGACGCCGCGCCGCTGACCTGGCGTTCGGTCAGGGTATAGCCAGATTTGCCCGGTTTGAAGCCAGGGTCGTACTCTCGGCTGGAGGCAGTTTGTGCGCAAGCCAGCTATAGCCCTCTCGCCGCTTGAAAAGGTTAAGCTAGACCCATAACCCCGCTATTCCTGTAGCCAGCCCCGCTGTGTCAGGCTGTTGTTGCCAAGCCGACCTAACAAGACCTCATACGGGGTGCCTGCGTTTTCAGAATGCCACTCGAAACGTGCCCGCTCGAAATATTGGATGATCAGCCCTGTCCCAGGATCTACATACGATTCACTGATAGGGTAACCAAATAGCGCCAACGCTTCCCGGGTGGATACCCCGGGATCCCCAAATTCCTGTCCGTGGCTCTGCCAATATGCCTTGAACCTGCTACACAGGAAATGGCTTATCTCGGCGAAGTAGATACAACTGGAACCGGGAGCAGCTTTGACCGGGGCAAAGGGAGCAGTGCCGATTAAACCCAAGCGGGTGGCTTCGGCTTTACCCAGTAAGCCCAATTCCACTTCGTAAGGGGTGCCGGCGTTCCCAGGATGATACTCGAAGCGCTGCCGTTCCAGATATTGCACGGTGTAGCTGTTGCCATCGTCAGGGTTGGTTTCCTCTAGTTGCTCGGTAAAGGGGAAGCCAAAGTTTGCCAGCCCCCCATTTTGCTCCCAGTAAGCTTTGAAGGGCGTTTTCAAGTAGTGCTTCGATTCGTTAAAGTAAGCGCTGTTGGGGTCGGGATTAGCCGGGCCAGTTTGTGCCGCTGTAGGTAAGACCTCGCTTAGCAGCATTGAGGTTAGGGTAGTTGGAGCGCTTTGGTCGGGATGCTCCAGCCAGAAAAGTCTCCCGTTTCCATATACCAGCGGTTTTCCAAGGGCATAGTTCTTGAGCCGTTCTGTCGAAACCGCTTCAAACAGACTCCCCGTTGCAAAGTCATAACCCATAATGGAAGGGTTGGGGTATGCGGTGGTTTTCCAGAAGAGGTAGGGTTCACTTAAGGTTAGCGCTCCGAGGTATTGATCCTTGAACTGGCGCAGAACTGTTTCGCTTTCAAGGTCGTAGGTGGTCAAGGGAATGGTCTGGAGGTCAGCGTAAATCAGGGTGTTGCCACGTCCCGTCCAACTGATAGTGCAAGCGGCTGGTACGGGGGTGTTTGCCAATTTCTTGTATTCGGTTGTGCCTATTTTCTGTTGGTAGAGCCTGCAATCAATATCCCGGCTATAACTGTTAATAGTTTGCCAAACTACGTGCTGTCCCACCACACTAAAATCGAGCAAGGCAGCGGAGGGTTCTCGGAATACTTTGGGTAATACTACAAAGGGGTCGCCCAACGGGCTAATATTCCGCCCCATCACTTTATAGTCGTTACCTTGAGCCGCTAACCAGTACACCATACTACCGCTAAGATGCGCCCCACCGATGAAATTAGGTGATTGTGCGACTACGAATTCCTGTCCGTTCTGTAAGTCTTTGCCTCGAATGGTTTGAGGGGTGGTGTAATCTTCCCAGATTACCAGATTGCCCGCTACTTCAGGTTGACCTTGTACAGCCGAACCACCCGCAAGCAGGAATTCCTGACCAGTTTTGAGCCTCATACCATAAATATCCGGGTCTCTGGCGCTATCCCCGGCTTTGTAGCCGGTCCAGACCAGCGTTTCACCATCAGAGTAGATTTCTGTTTGTTCCGCAGTAGAGTATGTTTGCCACAGGGGTGCGGCTGTGACAGTTTGAATATTAGCCGGGAAATCAGAGTGGGCTTCCCGCAGGTTGCCAGGGGTAACTCCAAAGTTAGGTTGGGCGAGGGCGGTTAGAGGGGTTGTCAGGAGTAGTGACGCAATAATTAGGCTCACTAGCAGACAAGCTTGCCTGTAAATTCTCAAATGTGTGGTTTTCATACCCGTGATCTCCTGTTTGTCGAAATTTACCAGCCCCCTTTGGGCACACACAAGGGTTGTTTGCAGCTATCCTTACTCGCTTGAATAGAATTCCGGTGGACTTATTACGGTAGCGATTACTTTCAAACCATTATAGCCTCGAAATTAGGCGCTTTCAGTGGCGTTATTTGTTTCTCAGAAAAAGCAGAATTGCGAGGTCCATCTTTTTAAACGAGTATGTGAGAAAAAGCGCTCACATGTGATTAACGCTAATTTCAAGATATTTAGCCCCAGAGGGCAACGAATCCGGCAAAGAATTTTTATTTGCCCCCGCTGTTCGGTAGCGCTGCTACTCTTTTCAGGGGGTTGTAAAATGGAATCAGGGGAAACCTTTAGCGGAGGTTGTGACAGGCTTTTACCGGAAAGTGGTGGGCGATATGAGCGCAGAATTTGTCGATTTCATGTTGTTTTTGGTGGCAAATCTCTATAATCTGCTGATGGTTTCTATTTTCCTTTCTCGCACCCGCAACTTGCAAAAAATTGAACACGATTTTGGATTAGCGGCAGTGTGCTTGGCAATTCCCTTGGTCGCGGTTCTGCTCTATAACAGCGTTACGGGGCGGGATTTATGGTTGGTAGGGTTGCCGCTCCCGCTAATAATTTTCCTAGGGCTAGAGTGGTGTCTGGATTATCTACTAAAACTGGACTTTCGGTCTACTCGGTGGCTTGGTCCTTACCTACTGGTATATTATCTGGGGCTGTTCGGAATGATTGGCTATACTTTTCTGGTGGGTAAGCTCTACGGCTTTGTAACGCTGGCAACTTATTTCTTAAACCTGTTCACCAGCTTTTACTCCTATTCCAGAGTTCGCCATGGCTCGTCTTCTCGGTAGCAGGGCTTGCGGTTCGAGGGGCTCAGGTTTAAGCAAGCGTGGTTACAGCCGTTTCTCTGTAATCTATACTACCTTTGCCCTCTCCCGCTTTCTCTATGATGTTCATACCGACTTGTATTTTGCTTGAGATAACCTGACCTTTGAAGGGAGCTAGAGGCGTGACAATTAATATCCCCCCCATCGGGGTGCTGCTAATGTCTTACGGTGGTCCGGACAGTCTGGACGATCTGCCCGGTTATTTAGCCGATATTCGCAGCGGCAGACCCACCGGGCGAGCGGTTCTGGAGGAGATGCGGCATAACTATACTCTCGTGGGAGGTAAATCCCCCCTCTTGGAGTTCAGTCGCAAGCAGGCAGCGGCCCTTGAAAAGCAGCTTAACCAGAATGGGGATTATTTCAAAGTTTATCTGGGTATGCGTCATTGGGCGCCTTGGATTGAGGAAACCATCCGAGAGATGCTGGCCGATGGTATTGAGCAAGCGGTGGCGTTGGTACTGGCGCCCCATTACAGCCGCTTTAACTCCGAGAGGTTCTACCAGAAGATTGCAGAGGGGCTGGCGCTGTATCACGGTGATATTAGGTTTGAATATATCAAGAGCCACCACACTGCCCCGAAATATATTGAGGCGTTGGCTAAGCGGGTGCATTTAGGTATTTCACGCTGGTCAGAAGAAGCGCAAGAGGGGGTGCATGTGCTCTTTAGCGCCCACAGTCTGCCGGTGCGCATCCTGAAAATGGGCGATCCTTACCAGGAGCAGTTGTTTGAAACGGTGCGATTGGTGGTAGAAAAAGCCGGCTTGAAGCCAGAACAATGGAGTTGGAGTTATCAGAGTGCGGGACGTAGTCCAGAACCTTGGCTTGGTCCTTCGATTGAAGAGCAGTTGCAAGCGCTGGCAGGCAAGGGCATCAAGGGGGTGGTGAGCCTACCGGTGGGCTTTGTGTGCGATAACGTGGAGATTCTGTTTGATATAGACCTCAAGGCGC
This sequence comes from Candidatus Chlorohelix allophototropha, assembly GCF_030389965.1. Classification (NCBI taxonomy): domain Bacteria; kingdom Bacillati; phylum Chloroflexota; class Chloroflexia; order Candidatus Chloroheliales; family Candidatus Chloroheliaceae; genus Candidatus Chlorohelix; species Candidatus Chlorohelix allophototropha. The sequence continues at coordinate 300,717 of NZ_CP128401.1, read as the reverse complement.
AGGAGGCAGCAAAAAGTTTGGGTATTCGCTTGGAACGACCGCCCGCGCTAAATGACGACCCGCTATATATCGAAGCGTTGGCAACGCTTATATTGGAAAATAGCTCAGTAGGCAGTAGGTGAGGGTTTAGACCAATCCCGAAGATTAGGATGGGGGGGGGGTGGATTTGGTGGAGGGTGAAATGAAGGCTACGATAGCTTTACCCCTAGTTTTGGAAGCGCCCTTCTGAAAACTTAGCGTTTTTTCGGAGTTTTGAGGACGACTGGAGAAATAGGCGGTTGATTTCTTCCTTTATTGCTATCTCAGCCAACACACATTATTTCAACGTCCAGCCGTCCTCAGTTTCTTATGTCACAAGTTAATCAAGCTTCTACAAATTGACCGCTCGCATTGCCGTTTCGGGATAGCGCGTCCCTGCTCCTACTCCCGGCTTGAATACGTTTTCAAGAAGCGCTACTTCAGCTTCGGTTAACTTCACCTGTATTGCACCCATATTTTCTTCCAGATATTTTTGTCGCTTGGTTCCCGGAATCGGTATTATGTCAAGTCCCTTCGCCAGTAACCATGCCAGCGCTACTTGTGAAGCTTTTGCTCCTTTTTCTTCCGCCAGCTTTTCTACCGCCGCTACCAATTCCAGATTCTTTTGGAAATTTTCTCCCTGAAACCGCGGCTGGTGGCGGCGGTAATCTCCCTCTTCGAAATCTTCAGGACGTTTGT